>NZ_QNFZ01000109.1 GCF_003313395.1 Nonomuraea lactucae
CAGGCCGCCGCCGAAGCCCTCCCGCCGCGGCTGCGCCCCATCGTCGGCCGGGTGGCCTGGCCCGCGGCCCGCCGCGCGAGGCTCGTGGTGCGCAAGTTCGGCATGCGGGTGATCAGGGCGCCGTGGAACGAGGCCAAGGAGCACTGGGACGAGGGCCGGGTCAGCACGGCCGCCCAGGTGCTCGAAGCGCACACCAAATACCCCTTCGTCAAGCGCCGGGCCGCCTACTACCGCGGCGAGCTGGCCGCGATCAGCCCCGACCCCATCCCGCCCAGGCCCGCGGTGGCCGTCGGGGAGCGGGTCGAGGGCCGGGTGCTCCACTGCGTCACCAACGCCCTGCCGTACACACAGGCCGGCTACACCGTCAGGACCCACCGCATCGTCACCGCGCAGAAGGCCGCCGGGCTCGACCCGCGCGTGGTGACCAGCTGGGGGTGGCCGATGTTCCAGGGCCACGCGGACGCGACGCCGTACGAGGAGATCGACGGCATCCCCTACCACCGGCTGCTGCCCGACGGCCGCGGCGAGATGCCGTTCGAGATGCGCGGCCGGATGATCAAGGGCGCCGAGGCGGTCACCAGGCTGGTCGCCGAGTTGCGGCCCCAGGTGCTGCACGCCGCCACCGACCACCGCAACGGCTCCGTGGCGCACGCCGTACGCGACCGGACGGGCACGCCGTACGTGTACGAGGTACGCGGCTTCCTGGAGGAGACCTGGGCCTCGCGCAACCCTGTCCGGGTCGGCAGCGAGCGGCACGTGCTGCAGCGCGAGCGCGAGGCGTTCCTGATGCGCGAGGCCGACGCGGTCGTCACGCTGGCCGAGACGATGGCCGCGGAGATCGTCGAGCGGGGGGTGCCGAGGGAGCGGATCTTCCTGGCGCCCAACGCCGTGGACGACTCGCTGCTGTCGGCCCGATACGACGGCCGGTCGTTCAGGCGGGCCATGGGCATCGGGGCGGACGAGGTCGTGGTCGGCTCGGTGTCCAGCATCGTGGCCTACGAGGGCTTCGCGACGCTGCTGCGGGCGGCGGCGCTGCTGCGCGACCAGGGGACGCCGGTGCGGGTGCTCATCGTGGGCGACGGCACCGAGCGCGACAACCTGCTGCAGCTCGTCGAGGAGCTCGCCCTCGCCGATGCCGTCCTCCCGGGCCGGGTCGGCCCCGACGAGGCCCTGCAGGCGCAGGAGGCCATCGACATCTTCGCCTGCCCCCGCGAGGACCTGCGCGTGTGCCGGCTGGTCACCCCGCTGAAGCCGGTCGAGGCGATGGCGCTCGGCAAGCCGGTCGTGCTCAGCGACCTGCCCGCCCTTTCGGAGCTCGTGGGCTCCGACGGCGCCGGGCTGCTGGTGCCGCCCGGCGATCCGGCCGAGCTGGCCAAGGCCATCGCCGGGCTGCGGGACGACCCCGCCAGGCGCGCCGAGATGGGCGAGGCCGGACGGGCCGAGGTCGCGGCCAAGCGCACATGGAGTCGCGTGGCCCAGACTTACCGATCTCTGTACCAGAGCCTTGCCGAACGATGACCTCCCGATTGGCTGTCTGTTCTGACTGGTTCGGTCGCATTAGACGTGAGCTAGGTGGACTTGAGATAACCTTTGCGACCATGAAGTGTTGTTTCCCGGTTTCAAAGGCACTGCTGTGACAGAAATCGACTTGGCTGTCATCGGCCTCGGGTACGTCGGCATGCCGCTCGCCAAGGAGGCGGTGGCCGCGGGCCTGAAGGTCGTCGGCGTGGACGTGGACCCCACGAAGGTCGACGCGCTCAACGCCGGGCAGTCCTACATCGATGACCTGTCCGACGCCGACCTCGAGCACATGCTGGCCAGCGGGTTCAGCGCCACGCTCGACGAGTCCGTGCTGTCCCGGAGCAACACGATCGTCATCTGCGTGCCGACCCCCCTCGACGAGGACCACCGCCCCGACCTGTCCGCGGTGGAGGGCGCGACCCGGACCGTGGCCCGCAACCTGACCAGGGGCACGCTCGTCGTGCTCGAGTCGACCACCTGGCCCGGCACCACCGACGAGGTGGCCCGCCCCTTGCTGGAGACCTCCGGCCTGGCGGCCGGTGAGGACTTCCACCTCGCCTTCTCGCCCGAGCGCATCGACCCGGGCAACCCCAAGTTCGGGCTGCGCAACACCCCCAAGGTCGTCGGCGGCTACACCCTGACCTGCCGTGACCGGGCGACCGCCTTCTACGGCCGGTTCATCGAGCAGGTCGTGCCCGTCAGCGGCACCCGCGAGGCCGAGATGGCCAAGCTGCTCGAGAACACCTACCGCCACGTCAACATCGCCCTCGTCAACGAGATGGCGATCTTCTGCGACGAGCTCGGCATCGACCTGTGGGAGTCGATCGAGGCCGCGGCCACCAAGCCGTTCGGCTTCCAGAAGTTCCTGCCCGGTCCGGGGGTGGGCGGGCACTGCATCCCCGTCGACCCGTCGTACCTGTCGTACACGGTGCGCAAGCTCGGCTACCCGTTCAGGTTCGTCGAGCTGGCCCAGGAGATCAACGAGCGGATGCCGAGTTATGTGGTGGCCCGCGTCCAGCGACTGCTGAACCGGCATAAAAAACCCGTGAACGGTGCGAAAGTCGTTATGCTCGGCGTCACCTACAAACCAGACATCGCCGACGAGCGCGAGACGCCGGCCCTCCCCGTGGCGCGTGCGCTGCTGGAACTGGGGGCGGAGCTCTCGTTCGCGGACCCGTATGTCAAGGAGTGGTCGGTTGACGGCACACCCGTGCCGCGTGAAGAGGATCTGGCCGAGGCCGTGGTCGGCGCCGACGTGACGCTGCTGCTGCAGCAGCACGCCGCGTTCGACCTGGACATGGTCGAGGCGAAGGCCAGGCTCGTGCTCGACACCCGCGGCGTGCTCGCCGAGGGTGAACGCGTCGAGCGGCTGTAGCGACGGAGGGCTGCGCGCAGTGCACGTGCTCGTCATGACGGTGGTGCATAACCCCGAGGACGCCAGGATCCTGCACCGGCAGATCCGCGCCCTCGTGGACGCCGGTCATGAGGTCACGTACGCCGCGTCCTTCACCGCCCACGGCGTCGTGCCCCGGCCGTGGGTCACCGGCGTGGACCTGCCCAGGGCCGCGCAGCGCAGGCGCCTGTCCGCCGTCTGGGCGGCCCGCAGGCTGTTCAAGAGGATGCGCGGCGAGGTCGACCTCGTGCTGGTGCACGACCCGGAGCTGCTGTTCGCGGTCTGGGGCGTGCGCAACAGCCCGCCCGTGGTCTGGGACGTGCACGAGGACACCCCGGCGACGCTCTCGCTCAAGCCGTGGCTGCCGTCGGTGCTGCGCCCGCCCGCCCGCTTCCTCGCCCGCCTGCTGGAGAGCACGGCCGAGCGCAAGATGCACCTGCTGCTGGCCGAGACCGCCTACGCGGGCAGGTTCAAGCACGCCCACCTCATCGTGCCGAACGAGACGTGGGTCCCCGACTCGGTCACGCCGCCCGGTGACGACAGGGTGGTCTACCTCGGCTGGCTGTCCCGGGCCCGGGGCGTCCTGGAGGCCGTCGAGGTGGCCCGGCTGCTCCAGCCGTACCGGGTGGCCGTGGAGCTGATCGGCTACGCCGACCCGCAGAGCCGCCCGCTGCTCAACCAGGCCGTCACCGAGGGCCTGCTGGAGTGGCGCGACTTCATGCCGAACGACGAGGCGCTCAAGCGGCTCGACGGCGCGCTCGCCGGCCTGTCCCTGCTGCACGACGAGCCGAACTACCGGCACTCGATGCCCACGAAGATCGTGGAGTACATGGCGCACGGCATCCCCGTGATCACCACGCCGTCCCCCCGCGCCGTCGAACTGGTCGAGCGCTACGAGAGCGGCCTCGTGGTGCCCTGGGAGGACCCCAAGGCCGTGGCCCAGGCCGTGCTCACCCTCCGCGACGACGTACGGGAGCGCAGGGCGCAGGGCGCGCGCGGCTACGCGGCCGCCCGCGCCAACCACCACTGGCCCAACTCGGCCAAGCGCTTCGTCGCCCAGCTGGAGTCCTGGGCCGGAATCCGGAAGTAGCGGCTTAAATCCCCGCGGACCCAGAGGGCGGTAGGTTCCTATAGTGCGCTGGCTCTTCGCGCTGCTCGGTGCGGCCGTCCTGGCAGCCGTGGCGGCAGTCGTCCTCGTCCTGCCCTCCGGCCGGCCCGCCGAGAAGGTCAGCCGGCGGGCCACCCCCACCCCCAATCCCACGCAGCCCACCCCGCAGGTGACCGGGTTCACCGATCCGTGCGGCACCTACGACACCGGCGAGAAGTTCCCGTACGCCGTGACCGGCTACTGGATCACGCCGCAGTCCAACCGCTGCACGTGGCGCAAGCAGCTCCAGGAGATCCACAGCGTCGGGGGCGACACGGTCATCAGGATCGGCTACGGCCTGCAATACCGCTCCGTCGACGACGACGGCCAGATCCTGGCCAAGGACGGCACCCGCGACCCGCTCTACAAGGACTGCGTGGAGGACGGGCTCACCTGCCACGACGCGGCCGAGCGCGACCTGAAGCGGGCCCACCCCGGCAACCGGGTGGCCCGCACGTACGTCTACCGCACCGACGAGGCGTTCGGTCCCGACCTGTTCCGCTGCGCCCAGATCGAACGGCGCATCCCGGCGGGCAAGCGCGTCTACTACCGGGTGCTGGCGCCCATGGACGGCTCCGACCCCGCCAGCTGTGATTTCAGCATCCCCAGGCCGTACGACCTGATCGTCATCGCGGGCGCGGCCAGCGACAGCCTGACCGAGCTGCTCGACCTGGGCGACAGGTTCGGCCTGCGCGTCTTCCCGGCGCTGCCGCTCGCCCCGCGCGACCCCAAGACGCCCATCAAGGCCAACAGGGACCACATCCACACGCTCACCACGCTGACCCGCCGCATCCTGCAGGACTACGGGGTGCGCTTCGCCGACCGGGCCTCGCTCGGCGGCGTCTACCAGCCGTTCGAGGTGCAGATGGGCGCGACCCTCGCGTCCAACCCCACCCTGGAGGTCTACGCCGGCCAGCACGTCATCGTCGAGCAGGAGCTGCCCGGCAAGCCCATCCTGATCAGCCCCTACCTCGACGCGCGCAGGCGGGTCCCGTTCGGCCAGACGCCCGCGCAGGTCGCCGAGGGCTTCAAGGCGCTCGTCAAGACCGGAGTCGGCATCATCGCGCCGCAGGACAGCCGGGGCACCGGCAAGGTCGGCCTGTTCTGGCCGGACGAGCGCGACGCGGAGGTGGACGAGCCGCTGCGCCCCGTCGTGGGGGAGACGACGTACGGCACCGCCTACCACGGCTCCACGCGCGACTACTACCGCGAGATGGCGCTGGCCCGCGAGGAGATGCTGCGCGCGGGGCACGAGGTGGAGCTCTGGGCGAACGTCGAGGCGTTCGAACCGTCCGGCGACCGGCCGTGCGCCGCCCAGGGCACGCGCGGCAAGACCGACAAGAGGCGGCTCGACCAGGCGGTCACCATGGCCGGCCGGTACGTCCAGAAGATCGTCTCCTACATGTGGAGCGACTTCATGACCTGCGGCTCGCCGTCCCTGGAGCAGGAGGTCATGAAGGACTGGCGGCGGCCCATCGCGGTCGACGCCATCCGGCGCGGGCGCGACGTCCAGGACGGGATCGAGGTGCGCGGCTACAACCTCGAGGACGGCACCGTCACCGTGCGGTGGCCGGGCGGGGCCAAGGAGCTCGTGGTGGCCACCACGGGCTGGCTGGACGAGGACCCGCTGGAGGAGCTGCCGGACGGCATGCAGACGGCCTGGGTGCCGTTCGACTGGGGGCAGGTGCCGCCCGGTGGGTGGATCCAGGTGGGCGTGCGCATCCCCTCAGGGCAGGAGACCACCTCACCCCTCCACGTGCGCATCACCGCGTGACCCCCCTCAATGATCACGTGCCATCCTTCCCACCGCGACGCGTCGGTGATCACGTGACGCCGTCCCCGGCGGCGTCCGCTGCGTGTAACGTGCCTGACATGGTTCCGAGCGTCCCGGTCAGCGTCGACCTGGTCGTGCTCACCGTGCGGTGCCAGGCGCTGTGCGCGCTCGTGTGGCGCCGCGACAACCCGCCGTTCCTGCGGCGCTGGTCGCTGCCGGGCGGCTTCGTCCAGCTCGACGAGGACCTGCCCGCCGCCGCCCAGCGCATCCTGAGCGAGCGCGCCGGCCTTCCCGGTGCCCCCGTGCACCTGGAGCAGCTCCAGACCTACGGCTACCCCGACCGTGACCCGCGCCAGCGAGTCGTCAGCGTCGCCTACCTCGGCCTCGCCCCCGACCTGCCCGCCTCCGAGAAGGCCCACATGAGCTGGCAGCCTGCCGGCGAGCTGGCCGCGATGGCCTTCGACCACCGGCGCATCATGCTCGACGGCATCGAGCGGGCCCGGGCCAAGCTCGAATACACCTCGCTGGGGGCCGCGTTCTGCCCTCCGGAGTTCACGGTGGCCGACCTGCGCAGGGTCTACGAGATCGTCTGGGGCCGCCCGCTGGATCCGCGCAACTTCCACCGCAAGGTCACCAAGGCCGAGGGCTTCCTGGTGGAGGCGGGGGCCACGACCACCCGCGACGGCGGGCGCCCCGCCAAGCTCTTCCGCCGCGGCCCCGCCGAGCTGCTTCATCCGCCGATGCTCCGCTCGCTCAAGGAGTGACCGGGGGACACAGGTGATGCCCCGGCCAGCGGATACTCCTAGAGTTAGGCCATGCCTCGTTTCCGCGCGATCCTGGACACCATGCCGGCCTACAAGCCGGGCAAGGCCGTGGCCGCCGCCGACGGCCGGTCCTACAAGCTCTCCTCCAACGAGTCGCCCTACGACCCGCTGCCCTCGGTGGTCGAGGCCATCGCCGAAGGAGCGCGCCAGATCAACCGCTACCCCGACCCGGGCGCGATCCGCCTGACCGAGGCCATCGCCGAGCGCCACGGCGTGCCCGACTCCCACATCGCGCTCGGCGCCGGCTCGGTCACCGTGGCCCAGGAGCTGTTCGAGACCGTGGGGGAGCCGGACGCCGAGGTGATCTACGCCTGGCGCTCCTTCGAGGCATATCCCCTCCTGGCCGACCTGGCCGGCGTGCGGTCCGTCCAGGTGCCGCTGGCCGGCGAGGACCACGACCTCGACGCCATGGCCGAGGCGATCACCGACCGGACCCGCATGGTGTTCGTGTGCAATCCCAACAACCCCACCGGCACCTCCATCCGCCGCGCCAGGCTGGAGTCCTTCCTCGACCGGGTTCCCGGCGACGTGCTGGTGGTGCTCGACGAGGCCTACCGCGAGTACGTCCGCGACGAGGACGTGCCCGACGGGCTCACCCTCTACCGCGACCGGCCGAACGTCTGCGTGCTGCGCACCTTCTCCAAGGCGTACGGGCTGGCGGGGCTGCGGGTCGGCTACCTGATCGGGCACGAACCGGTGGCCACGGCCGTCCGCAAGACGATCATCCCGTTCGCCGTCAACCACCTCGCCCAGGTCGCCGCCATCGCCTCCCTGAAGGCCGAGGACGAGCTGCTGGAGCGGGTCGACAGGGTGGTCAAGGAGCGCACCCGCGTCCGCGAGACGCTCATCGCCCAGGGCTGGACCGTCCCGCCCACGGAGGCCAACTTCGTCTGGCTCCGCCTCGGCGAGCGCACCATGGACTTCGCGGCGGCCTGCGCGGTGGAGGGCGTGGCGGTCCGGCCGTTCGCGGGCGAGGGGGCACGCGTCAGCATCGGCGACCCGGAGGCCAACGACGCCTTCCTGACGGCCGCGGCGGCCTTCGCCGAGTAACGCCCGCCCCGGCACCCGTCCACGCCCCTCCCGGCACCCGTCCACGCCCGTCCCGGCTTTCGCCCGTGCCCGCTGCCGCCCAGGTTCGCCCGGGGTCCGCGCAGGAGAGGTGGCTAGCGGCGCTCGGCCTCGCGCCGTCCGCGCTCGCGCCGCTCCTGCGCGTGGCGCTCTTGCGCGTGGCGCTCTTGCGCGTGCCGCTCCTGTTCGTGGTGCGCGGCCTCCTGGGTCGGGCCGGAGCCGGTGGCCGCCGCCTCGCCCAGGTCCTCGCGGCTCGGTGACCCTCTGCGCTCGGTCGAGATGACCAGCGCGACACCGACCAGGATGACCAGGCCGCCCACCACGATCTGCGCGGTGACGGCCTCGCTCAGCACGATCGCCCCCAGGACGACCGCCACCACCGGGTTGACGTACGCGTACGTCGAGATGAGCGAGATGGGAGCGTGGCCGAGCAGCCACGAGAACGCCGTGAACCCGATCAGCGACCCCACCACGACCAGGTAGGCCAGCGCCACCCACGACCGTCCGGTGATCGCCTCCAGGTGGAGCCGCTCGCCCGCCCCGGTGCCGAGCACCGTCAGGCCGACTCCGCCGACCAGCATCTCGACGGTGCTGGCCGCGAACGGGTTGGCGGGCATCGCGATCCGGCTCGACAGGAACGAGCCCACCGACCACGACAGCGACCCGAACAGGATCACCACGATCCCGAACGTGCTGCCCGCCTGGGCGCCGGTCAGCGAGAGCGCCGCGACTCCGGCGAGCCCGACGAGGACGCCCGCCAGCGTGAGCAGCTTGGGCCGGTCCCGCACCGCGATCCTGAACAGCACCAGCCACAGCGGCACCGACGCCACCAGCAGCGCGGCGAGGCCCGTGGAGATGAACTGCTCCGAGACGGCCACCATGCCGTTGCCCAGCGTCAGCAGCAGGACGCCCACGACGGCCGCGCCGAAGAGCTGCCTTCTGGTCATCCGGAACGCCTGGACTCCGGATCGGGCGAGCACCACCCCGCCGAGCAGCAGCCCCGCGACGACGAACCGGATCGCCCCGCTGAGCAGGGGCGGGAACGACTCCACCGTCACGGCGATGCCGAGGTAGGTCGAACCCCACACGACGTAGACGGTGGCCAGCGCGCCCCACACGAGGAACCGGGTGCGGCGGTCAGGGGTGTTCTGCTCCATGACTGATGACACTACCGATGGCGACCGACAGAAACCCGCGGGTATCAGACCTTGAGACAGGGGGTCGGGAAGTGGCGGGATCTTATCGATCGCCGGCGATTCTGCCACTGTCGCGCTCGCCGGTCGCCTGCGAGGCTCTTCTCGTCCGAACCACCCGGCAAGACGCCCCTCAGGAAGCAGTCAGGAAGCAGGAGGAGAGCAGCATGTCCGCAATGACCGCCGTCCCCGCCCCCGGCAACGCCGAGGCGATCGCCCACTACGTCGCCCGCCTCGCCTTCGAGACCGACGTGTCGGACGTGGCCGCCGACCTGGCCGCCGCCGAGCCCGGCATCGTCGTCGTGGACTCGCGCGGCGTGGAGAGCTGGGAACAGGGCCACATCCAGGGCGCGGTCCACCTCCCCACGGCCGAGATCGCCGCCCGGGCCGCCACCTTGATCCCCGAGGGCGTCACCGTGGTGACCTACTGCTGGGGGCCCGGCTGCAACGGCGCCACGCGAGCGGCTCTGGAGTTCGCCAGGCTGGGCTATCCGGTCAAGGAAATGCTCGGCGGTTTCGAATACTGGGCGAGGGAGGGCTTCCCTGTGGAAACCGCCTCAGGAGTCACCCGCCACCCAGTGGACTCCCTGACCGCGCCTGTGACAGGCATCGCCTGCGCCTGCTGACAAACAGCCGCCGGAGGATTTGGCGCCCCCGTCCGAATCCCGTCGATCGGGGGCGTCGGAGAACATACCCCCATCCACAACCGCCAACCAAGAAGTTCACAAGGTGGACATGGAAAACCCATGCCGACCTCCCGATAGGCCCCGTCGGGTGCCGCCAATAAAAAGGGCGTATGGGATAAATCCCCCAGGCGCCCCAATGGTTAAGGCGAAGCGACGGCCCGGCCCGGAATGCGCCGTAACGGCGCCCGGCCCTGTACGGGTCAGCGGGCGTCCTCCTGGAGGCCCTCGGCCCCGTGCGGCGGGTGGCGGCCCGCTGGGCGGTGCCGTACTCGCTGGGTGTCGTGGACGGCGAGGAGCCGTGAGGCGGGTGGTACGGCCCGCCGTCCCTAGGAGGGGGAAGGGGGACGGCGGGCCTGTTAAGGGGGAGACGGACCCGGAGGCGGTCAGCGGGGGCCGAGCTTCTCCACGATGAGCCGGTAGAGCTGCCGCGGTCGCCCGGGCTGGGGCGTGCGGTTCGGCGGAAGCGGCCACGCGAGTCCCTCGTCAACCAACGTGCGCAGCAACCGCCTGGCCGTACGCGGCGTGACCCCGAGCATCTTGCCCGCCCCCTCCGCGTCGACCACCGTATCCCCGCCCTCCAGCTTCGCCGCAAGCCTAGCGAGAACCTCGACGCCCTTGGGCTTGAGTGCGGTGGCGCCGGCGGGCGGCATCCTCGGCGCGGGGATGAGCGCGCGGCCCTCGCGGTCCACGGCGAACCCCTGCGCCTGCTTGCCCGCCTGCGTTCGCGCCAGAGCCGCCCGTGCGTGCGACTCGGCGTCGTGCGTCGTGCGGCCCATGCCCACACCCACCTCGACCGCCAGGCCCAGCTCGTCGCGGATCCTGGACGCGAACGGCAGCACCCTGAACCCGTCGGTCGCCGACGCGATCGAGCCTCTGGTGGCGGTCACCAGGTAGCTGTGATCGTCGACGGGCCAGACGGTGGCGTTGATGCGGTTCGCCTCCTGGACCAGGAGCCGGTGCAGCGACAGCCGCAGCTCCTCGCGCCAGTAGCGGGGCGCGGCGCGGCGCACGGGCTCGCGCAGCGTCGGCACCTCCACCAGCACCACGGTGAGCTGTGACTCCTCCAGCCGGTGGTGGGCCCCCAGCAGCGCCGCCGTGTGCAGCGCGGTGCGGACCGCCGCCGATGTCGGCCTGATCCTGATGACCGGCACGCCGGCCGCCTGCAGGCGGTCGGCGACCGCGGGCAGGCAGGTCAGAGCCCCTGTGGTGGCCCCCTGGCGGGCGAGCCGCTCATGGTAGGCCGCGATCGTGCCGGTCGCCCCGGGCTCGTCACGGCTGTGCACGTCCCCGGCGGGGATGCCGAGATCGGTGTACGCCTCCTCGACGTCCGCTCGTGACACCACGTCGACGCTGACCCGCTGGGGGTCCATGCGCGGATCCAGCGCGGCCCTGGCCAGCGCGGCGATCAGCGCCGCGCCTCCCAGTTGCACGTAGGTCGCCGGCATCGTCAGCACGCCGGAACGCCTCGCCAGGTCGTAGGGGACCGGGCTGGCGAACAGGCATGCGTCGACGCCGGGACCGAGCCGCGTCACCTTGTCGGGCGCCTCTTGCTCGTCGCGGTATGCGGCCGCGACGAGGCGACAGGGCAGTGGCGCCGCGGCGTGCCCCATCAACATGACGCGCTCGACCAGATCGTGGGGTCCGACCACGCCGATAGTGAGGTCCGGTGTCATAGCGCCCGGGCGTGACACTCGGGAAGTTTCTTCGGCCCTCTCGACCAATGTTCGTCCCATCCTGCCGTAAGTTGCAGTGCTCTCTTTTGGAACGATCGCTCGCGGGGGCCGTAATGTCACGCCCGACTTTTCCGGAAAGTCGTCCTGCTTGACCGAGCGACAACGAGTATCAGCAGCTCAGAGGGGATTTGGCGGCGATTTTCAACCCTCAGAAATCTCTCGTGTAATGTCCGCTCCAAGGGCTCGCATTCGCGTGGCGAGATGCGCGTGCCCGCGGTCGATGAGGTATCCCGACTCGATGAGCGTCTCGCCCTTCGCGGCGAGTCCGGCGAGCACCAATGCGATGCCCGAACGCAGATCGTGCGCGGTGACCCTGGTGCCCGTCAGCGGGGTCGCGCCGCGCACGATGGCCCGGCTGCCCTCCACCTTCACGTCGGCGCCCATCTTGTTCAGCTCGCCGGCCAGCGCGAACCGGCCGTCGAAGATGCGCTCGTGGATGTAGCTGTGGCCGTCGGCCAGGGCCGCGACCGTCATCATGGGCGACTGCAGGTCGGTGGCGAAACCGGGATAGGTGTCGGTGATGATGTTGATGGGCCGCAGTGGCCTGTCGCAGCGCACGTTCAGCACCGCGCCCTGCCGGGCGAAGTCGACGCCCATCTGCTCCAGCTTGTAGCGGACGACGCCCAGGTCGAGGCCGGTGCCCACGAGGCTCACCTCGCCCCCGGTGATTGCCGCCGCCATCGCGAACACGCCCGCGTCGAGCCGGTCGGGCATCACGGTGTGCTCGACGGCGTGCAGTTCCTCGACCCCTTCGACGGTGATGAACCCGGTGCCGCCGCCGCTGATGCGCGCGCCCATCTTGGTGAGCATGTCGATGACGTCGAGCACCTCGGGCTCCAGCGCGGCGTTCTCGATCACGGTCGTGCCGTTGGCCAGCGCGCCGGCCATGATGAGGTTCTCGGTGCCGGTGTGGGAGGGGGTGTCGAGGTAGAGGGTGGCGCCGGTCAGGCCGGAGGCCTTGACGTTGATGACGGTCTCGCCCTCGTCGACGACCGCGCCGAGCCGCTTGTAGCCCAGGTAGTGGAAGTCGAGGTTGCGGCTGCCCAGGTTGCACCCGCCGACGCCCTCGACGATCGCCTCACCGAGCCGGTGGAGCAGGGCGGGGGTGAAGAGCACAGACCCGCGGAAGCGCCTGGCGATCTTGGCGGGCAGGAGCGGGCTGCTCAGCCGCGAGGCGTCGATGACCAGTGTGCGCTCCGCCTCGTGCAGCTCGACGTGGGCGCCCACGGCCTCGGCCAGCTCGACCGCACGGCGGACGTCCTCGATGATCGGCACGTTGCGCAGGACGGTGCGCCCTCTCCGTACGAGCAGAGCGGCGCCGATCATGGGCAGCACGGCGTTCTTCGCGCCCTGGATGAAGGCGGTTCCACGCAGGGCGTTGCCACCGCGCACGCGGTAACGGACCATTCGTGCGGCTCCTCGCAAGTATCAGTCGGCCTCGGACCGGGCTTACAGTAGCCGCTCGCAACACCTGCCCCGGCCGAATCATCCGTTAAAGGAAGTGCCTGTGATGCGTTCGTATGCCTCGAGGTAGCGCTGCCTCGTCTGCTCGACGACCTTGTCAGGAAGCCGAGGTGGAGGATTTCCGGAGGATTTATCCCATCCGGATTCGGGCGAGGTCAGCCAATCTCGTACATATTGCTTGTCGAAGGAGGGCTGAGCGCGTCCGGGCCGCCAGCCGTCGGCCGGCCAGAACCGCGAGGAGTCGGGGGTCAGCACCTCGTCCCCGAGGGTCAGCACTCCGTTGGAGTCCCAGCCCAGCTCGATCTTGGTGTCGGCCAGGATGATGCCCCGCTCCCGGGCGATCTCGGCCCCGCGCGTGTAGACGGCGAGCGTGATGCGGCGCAGCTCCCCGGCCGTCTCGGCGCCCACCTCGTCCACCACCCGCTCGAACGAGATCGGCTCGTCGTGCTGTCCCACGGGCGCCTTGGTCGAGGGCGTGAAGATCGGCTCGGGCAGCCTGGAACCGTCCTCCAGGCCCTGCGGCAGTCGCACGCCCGAGACCGTCCTGTCGCGCCGGTAGTCGGCCAGCCCCGACCCCGCCAGGTAGCCGCGCGCCACGCACTCGACCGGCACCATCCTCAGCGGCCTGCACAGCATGCTGCGCGCGTCGGGGCCCGGCCCCGCGATGTGGCTGGGCACCAGGTCCGCGAGCCGCTCGAACCACCACAGCGACAGCTGCGTGAGGATGGCTCCCTTGTCGGGAATGCCCGGCTCCAGCACGTGGTCGAACGCCGAGATCCGGTCGGAGGCGACCATCAGGAGGAGGCCGTCGCCGGTCTCGTAGAGATCACGAACCTTGCCGGAGTGCACGTGCTTCATCGACCGGCGTCCGTCCTGGCGGCCTCTTGCGCGGCGTCGGTCCGGGCTTTGTCGGCCCGGGCTGTGTCGGTCCGGGCCATGTCCGTCCGGGCTATGTCCGTCCGATGGAAGGACCCGCGCAGCTCGATCCTCGACACCAGGTCGTAGGCGTTGCGGCGGGCGCTCTCCTGGTCGGGCCCGGTGCCGACGACGCTCAGCACCCGCCCGCCGTCGGAGACCACCTCGCCGCCGGCCCGCTTCGTCCCCGCGTGGATCACGTACGCATGCTCGGCCGGCTCGATCCCCTTGATCACGTCGCCCTTGACCGGGGCCTCGGGGTAGCCCTCGGCGGCCACGACCACGGTCACCGCGGACCCGTCGCGGAACACGGGCGGCGCTTGCTCGCCCAGCGTCCCGGTCGCGCAGGCCAGCAGCAGCCCGCCCAGCGGCGTCTCCAGCCGGTCAAGCAGGACCTGGGCCTCCGGGTCGCCGAAGCGGGCGTTGAACTCGACCACCTTCGGACCCTTCGCGGTCAGCGCCAGGCCCACGTACAGCACGCCCTGGTAGGGCAGGCCGCGCCGGGCGAGCTCGCCGATCGTCGGGTGCACGACCTCCCGCATCACCTGCTCGGTCAGCCCCTCAGGCGCCCACGGCAGCGGCGTGTAGGCGCCCATGCCGCCCGTGTTGGGGCCCTGGTCGCCGTCGTACGCGCGCTTGAAGTCCTGCGCGGGCTGCAGCGCCACCGCCGTGGCCCCGTCGCAGAGCGCGAACAGCGACACCTCCGGACCGTCGAGGAACTCCTCGATCACCACCTGCTCGCACGCCCGCGCGTGCTCCAGCGCCGTGTCGCGGTCGCCCGTGACGACTACGCCCTTGCCCGCTGCCAACCCGTCGTCCTTGACCACGTACGGCGGGCCGAACTCGTCGAGCGCCGCCGCAGCCTCCTCGGCCGTCACGCACGTCCTGGCGCGCGCCGTGGGCACGTCCGCGGCCGCCATGATCTCCTTGGCGAACGACTTGGAGCCCTCGATCATCGCCGCCTCGCCGGACGGCCCGAAGCACGCGATCCCGGCGGCCCGCACCGCGTCGCCCACCCCGGCGACCAGGGGCGCCTCCGGCCCCACGACGACCAGATCCGCCCCGAGCCGCGCGGCCAGCGCGGCCACCTGCTCCGGGTCGGTGGGCGTCACGGCGTGCAGGGTCGCGATCTCCTCGATGCCCGGGTTGCCGGGCGCGCAGTGGAGCTCGCCGACCTGGGGGTCGAGCTTGAGTGAACGGCACAGGGCGTGCTCACGCCCGCCGGATCCGATGACTAGAACGCGCACGCGCCCCATTCTCGCAGCTCCCGCCGACCGCCACCCCCACGGGTCACGGGCCGCCGCGCCGCACCATGTGCCGGAAGGCAGGATGATCCTTGGCGAGTTCTCCCTGATGGCGTGACGGGAGTGCGGGTATCGTCGGGTTTGGTCTAGCCGCCTGTGGTAAGTTGATGCGGCTATATGGCGTCTCGTGGTGATTGGAGGTGGTCCGGGATGAAACCTGGTGATCCCAGCAGTACGTGCTTCCGCACGTACGCCGCACATACCCCCGACCACTCCAATCCGGCAGCCTGATCGTGCCTCCACGCATCTGTGTTGATTGAGGTGACCTTTCGTCGCGCGTGGAGCGTGCCATGTCGGGCGGAAAGGGACTGCCATGCGCTCGTCCACGCTTTTCCGTCGCATCAACCGTCACCCTGTCCAGGCGCACATCTCTCGTCAGCTCGCCGCGCCTGAGCTCAGAGTGAGCGTTCCCCACTCCATCGTCGAGTACGGCGCCTACATCGACGGCGGCAAGGCCGACGCCGTCGGCATCCCCGAGTCCCTGCGCCTCGTCCGCGAGCACAACGCCCTGTCCGACGGCCCCCGCGCCTTCCTCTGGGTCGGCCTGCACGAGCCGGAGGCCCCCGAGGTCGAATGGCTGGCCGGGGTGTTCGGCCTGCACCCGCTGGCCGTCGAGGACGCCGTGAAAGCCCACCAGCGCCCCAAGGTCGAGCGTTACGGCGACTCGCTGTTCATGGTGCTCAAGACCATCGCCTACCTGGACCACGACGAGTTGACCGCCACCAGTGAGATCATCGCGACGGGCGAGATCATGGTGTTCCTCGGCGCCGACTTCGTGGTGACCGTACGGCACGGCGAGCACTGCCCGCTCACCGAGGTGCGCGAGCGCCTGGAGGACCGTCCCGAGCTGATGAACCGCGGAGCGGCGGGCGTCCTGCACGCCATCGCCGACCACGTCGTCGACCGCTACCTTCAGGTGGCCGACCTCATGCAGATGGAGCTCGAAGAGGTCGAGGCCACGGTGTTCGCCGACGTCAGCTCCCGCGACATCAACCGCATCTACCAGCTCAAGCGGGAGATGCTCGAGCTGAAGCGGGCCGTCACCCCGTTGCAGAGCCCCCTGGCCGCGCTGCCGCAGCGCCGCGTGATCCCGTCGGAGATGCGCGAATACTTCCGCGACGTCGGCGACCACCTCTCCCGGGTGTGCGAGCAGGTCGAGTCGTCGAACGAACTGTGCAGCTCCATCCTGCAGGCCGCCCTGGCCCGCTCGAACGCGCTGGCCAACGAGGACATGCGCAAGATCTCATCCTGGGTCGCCATCCTGGCGGTGCCGACGATGATCGCCGGCATCTACGGCATGAACTTCGACTTCATGCCTGAGACCAAGCAGGTCTGGGGCTACCCGGCGGTCCTGGCCATCATGATCACCACCTGCGTACTGCTGCATCGCGGCTTCCGCCGCAACGGCTGGCTCTAGAAAGGCGAGGCCCTCGCGAGTGGGCGCGCTTCGCGCGTCGCGGCTCGGACAGCGCCCCCCAGGGGGCTCCCGCCCCCTTCGACCCCCGAAAGGCATGGCCCTCGCTTCGCTCGGCCGCCTTCTGGGGGCTACGCCCCTGGTAGGGGGCCTACCGGCCCCCCACGCCCCCCGGTCCTCGCCTGGTCACTCCAGTGAGAATCGAGGCACGAACAGCGAAAGATCGTCGACGGCCACGAACCTAACGCCTCATCGAGGGTCTGAAACCCCACGTCACCGCTTGTCACCTATACGCAGCGAACTTGCTGCGTGGCTACGGTCCTCGCGTCGCCGCGCGATTACCTGGTCAGCGGGATCCGGTAGTCCAGGATGGCGCTGTCGCCTGGAATGACGATCGGATCGGCTACCTCTACGACGCGGCCCTCGGACAGCATCCGGCGAGTGATCGAGAAGACCGGTAGTCCAGGAGCGATGTCGAGAGTCCTGGCCTCCTCTGCCGTCGGCAGTCTGGTCGACACCGACCGTCTCCGTCACCTTCCCACCCGCCCGAGGCGTCGCCGACCGCCGGCACGACCACCGATGACGGCCTGAGCCCCCGCGACCAGCAGCCGCGTGGGAGAGACGGCGGTCACCAAGGTGTCCTAGACGCGCCCCGCTCCTTGCCCGGTCGCCTCGTCTCGGGCCGTGTGGCCGGACTGACCTTGAAACTAGTCAACGCGGTCATCGTGGGCGCGATCGCTGGCGGCCTGATCCTTATCGCCGGATCGGTCGCCATCCACATCGTGCGCAGCATCCCTGAGGAGCCGCGCATCCCGGCCGTGGACCTCAGTCAGCAGAAGGGACCGATGTTCGCCGACCCGTTCCAGGCATGCCAGAAGCTGTCCACGTCCAATGTTGACTGCGAGGCGTACCACCGCTCCAACAAGCTGATCAACGGCGAGACGGACGCCATATCCGTCCTGATCTGCGGACTGCACGGACGCATCTCCACGTAACCGTCTCGTGGCGAGGTGGAGAGCTTGGTCGACTCCTCGACTGGTACCGACCTCTACGGCGCCTCGCTCGACATTGTCGCCGGCGATGACTGGACGGTCACGCTCACCCTCTCCAATGGAACTGGTCATGAGGTCGCGGAAGCAGTTCAGCAGGTGCTCGGTGGGGCTCTCTTCAGATCACAGAAGGGTTGACGCGATGTCGCTCACGCCTGCACTCCGAGGGACCGCCGCGGCTGACATCCCAGCGCCGAAGCGCATCCAGCAGAAGCGGCAGCGAGGGTGGCGTCTCCCCCCAAACGCCCGCAGCGTCGCTAGGCCGTCGAAGTACGGCAACCCGTTCGTCGTCCGGCCGTGCGACAGGAACTGCTGCTGGACGATCGACGACCCGGCCGGCATCGCGTTCAGGTCCGACGAGTACCCCGACCAGTTCTCCACCAAGGAGGACGCGGTCAAGGTCGCCGTCGAACTGTACGAGCTGCACACCGGCCCGATGGGCTCCTACGAACTCGACGTCGAAGAGGTCCGCCGGGACCTCGCCGGCAAGGATCTCGCGTGCTGGTGCCCGCTGCCCGGTCCGGGCGAACCGGACCACTGCCACGCCGCCTGATCGAACTCGCGAACGGAGACGCCAATGCCTGAGATCCCCTACCACAAGGCGCACGAGCCGTGCATAAAGGCCGTCGCCATCGCCCTGGACGCTGCTGGGATCGGGGTGGGGTCCTGGTTCGCTGACGCCAACGACCCGCGTGACGGCTGCATCGTCCTCTCCGAGCACGATGAGGACGACGACGAACTCTGCGCCGCGTGGGACGAGGAGAAGGGCTGGTTCTACGGCATCGGCCCGGAGAGCGGCGAGATCCAAATCATCTGGTGGATCTGCGACGACGTGCTGCCCGAGCCCGCCGATGTCGTGGCCGACATACAGCGATGCGTGGCGGGCGACTACTCGCAGGCGACCCTCGACCACGGCTACTACCGGGACTTCGAGGACGAGGACGACGGGTTCGAGGAGCTGCTCCGCGCCTACGCGGGAAGTAGCGATGCCTGACATCCCCCAGGAAGCCGTATCGCAGCGGTGGATGAGCTGATGGAGATGTTCAAGGACGTGCGGGTCCAGTTCTGGACCTGCATCAACCGGACACACAAGACCGTGACATGGAACGGTGATGTCGCCTCCTGCGGCACATGCGGCCTCACATCGGAGATGACCAGCGCGCGGGACTTGCTGCCGCAGGCAATCTTGAATCGGCCCGGGAAGCCCGGTGCTCCCCGGGCCGATTTGATCAAGGGCATTGGCAAGATCGTCCGAAATGAAAATGCCAATAAACCTGAACAGAACCGCATCAGAGCCCAGGAATACGGGAGGTCCTGCAACTGCGGAAGCCGGAGTTGTAGCCGTCCAAGAAGCCGTGCCTAAATGATGCGCCTTCACCCCTAACCGCCGGGTTGTACTTCCTGCTCTTGCAGGCGGCTCGCCCCGCCCGGTATCCCTGGTCGAAGGCCTGCTGCCACCGCTGTCTCTGTCTCGGGTCCGGCGGAGGGTGGGCGACGAGTACGGGTGCCTTGATCTGGGTCGAGGCGCTGACTGTTGCCGCCTTCGCGGAGTGTTGGATTGCCGAGGCCTGAGCGGTTTCGACGTGCCCGAGTGCGAGCGCGGCCAGGAGTCCCGGCGCGAGCAGCGTCAGGGGTCGCTTGACCTGCATGAGTTCTCCTCTCCGAGACACCAGATCGGACGATCCTGCCCTCAAACCAGGATTACCTGGCCGAACGGAGCAGGGCCATTCAAATCGGTCGACATTTGCTGTTTGCGCCGGGGATGAATAGCGGACCTTTGCCCTTTGGGGGGAACTCGGAGAGCTGCGAACGTGATTGAAAAAATTTCAATCTCTCGCACGTCCACTAAATTCCCAATTCCGAGTGTGACGTTCATGTCCGTCAGCATGAGCGCCGCCGGGTGGCCGAGCAGATCCGTGAGATCGTCAAGGATGACGGGCCTGTCCCGGTGCCCCAACTGGCGAGCGTTCAAGGCCCGACACCCGAAGCTCGTCACGGGGAGACAGCATCGTGGCCGTGCTGCATGCGCTCGCCGACGAGCTCGAAGGAGACGCCAGTGACCCCCGCTGAGGCGATCGAGACGACTCTCCGTGAGCACATGCGGCGGGAGGAGCCGAACCGTGACTGACCTGCCGTTCACTCGCGCCCGCGTCCGCATCACCAAGCATCACCGGGCGTCCACTCCTTACGGTGACCGCCACTTCACCCCTGGCGAGGAACTGGAGATGATCAAGTGGGGGCCTGGCGGGGACTCCTGGTGGACCGAACTCACCGTCGACACGTCGTTCATCGTCCCCGGCGAGTGTGTGGAGGTTCTGGAGGTGCTCGGCACTGATTGACGACCTCCGCTACCGCTACGCCGGCGCCCTGTTCGCCGTTCTCGACGACACCCGGAAGAATGAGACCCGTGGATGAGCTGATCACTTTCCTGCGTGAACGGCTCGACGAGGACGAGCGTGTGGCTTCCACCGCTGGCGATGGAGGCGACTGCGGCACGTGGACCACGACTGGTGAGACTGTGGACTTCGACCAGTACGAGATCAGCGGGTTCCACCCATCCACGGGTGCTCACGTGGCCCGCCACGACCCAGCCCGCACGCTCCGCGAAGTCGAAGCCAAGAAGCGGATCCTCGACGAGTTGGAAGGGTTCATCGCCGAGGCAGAGGACCTACCTCAGGATGAGCGCAACGCGGACAAGGCGGAAGGCTTCGGGATCTTGCGCCTGATGGCCCTGCCGTACTCCGATCATCCGGCTTACCAGGAGGAGTGGCGGCCGTGACCCTGCTCGACTTGGACGACCCGGCCACGCAGAGGGGAGATGATGGCGAGCGTGGCTGACTCTGACGGCGTTCTGGCCGCTATCGACGCCTGCCTGGACGACTACGCGGTGTCCGACGACGCGATGCGGTGGGCGCCAGACCAGGCCGACCCGACGCCGCTTGTGCAGCTCATCTCGCCTTCTTCCCCACAACCGGCTGTGGCCGCCTTCTCCGCGTTCGCCAACGTGCTACGGCTCGCCGCCGAGGAAGCCATGCAAGGCTTCGGCAAGGCGTTCACGCCCGTCATGACCGGCCTGCAGAACGCCTTCCACAAGCACGCCCACCGGCGCGACAGGAGGCACTACTGACGCTGCGCCACCTGCAACCCGCGAGGCTTCCCCAAGCCGCTGCGCATTGATGGGCACGAGTACAACCGCCGCCGGCGCAAAAGGAACCGCCGATGACCGCCGAGGAGCGCAAACGTGGACAAGCTCGACGCAGCAGAGCAGTGGCTACGCGGGTGCCTGGCCGGCAGGGACGGCATGGCTCAGGAGAAGCACCTGCTCGAAGAGGGCGCCAAAGCAGGACACGCCGCCAATGCTCTAAGGCAAGTGAAGGAACGCCTCGGCGCCGACTCTGGGGAACTTAGCCCCGGCACCAAGTGGTCGAGATGGTGGTGGCTTCCCGAGGCCACCTACTCGGCTGCGGACGCCAAGCTCGTCGGCATCACCGGCAACAACTGGCCGTACGGCCCGAACATCGACCTACGTTCCCGGGCGCAAATGGTGGCGTGGGCCAAGCCCCTTGGGCTCAAACTGGCCCGCTCGACGGCCCCTCTGTGCCTGAAGTGGCTTGAGGCGGGGCGATGCCGCGGCTGCGATTCAGGCGGGCTCCATGACGAATTCCACATCGACCACATGAGCGGATGGACCCTGAACGGCACACCGGCAGTCATCGTCAACCACCCGTACGACCTCACGGGAGACACCATTCGCGACCTGGCCGCCGCGGCAGAGATTCCCGGCCTCAGCGTGAGTAGTCCTGGAGGGGGCTGGTACGGAAACCCGACCGTCCAGATCGAGGTCTGGAATGAGGCCGTCCGAGCCCAGATCTGGAGGCGAAAGACGCCACCCGTACCCGAGGAGCAGAGCCGTGGCGAGCGACAGGCGTAAGAAGCCACCACCGGATCAGCTTCAGCTCTACACCATCCCTGAAGCGGCCAAGGTGTTGGGGGTTTCCAGATCTCACGCCTACCGTGTCGTGGCGGACGGAGATTTGCGCGTGATTGATGTGGGCCGCCGGGGCGGCCGCAAGCCGATGAGCCGCGTTCGAGCTGACGACCTGGCTGACTTCATCGCTGGCCGGACAGAGCCGTGACTCTGGACCCGGGTGCCGAGTCCACCTGCGACCACGTGGTGCGGTGCGAGGCGTGCAAGCACACGCTCAAGACCCCCGCCTCCCGCGCGTTGGGGTTGGGCCCATGGGCCTGGACATCCTCGCCAAAGCCCGCATCCGGGTGATCTCCGGCGACACACCAGCCCAGCACCCACTCCCACAGACACTTACCGCTTAACCTGCAGAAACAGGATCACGCGAAGATCGATTCATACACCACGTCCGTGGACGTGACCCTTCAGGACCATCTTGCACTGCTAGGTCCTGCACTTCCGGCCTACGCCTGCAGGATCTACGCGCTGAGCGTGGGTGCTGTGATCAGCCCGACTGGCTCGCAAAAGACGAATGCGCAGGTCGTCGAAGTGACACGCGAACTCGTATAGATCACATGTCACGTGTTGGAGAACAGTCGAGGTAAGTACATCGGCAGGATCTTCAGCCGCCGCCGCGCCAAGGCCCACATCGAGGCCAACCAGCGCCACCTCGTGGCCCGTGACTCGATCATCAGCGACCTCGCGCTAGGAGCCACCGAAGGGCAGATACCCTGAGCGGCGTCTGTAAGCCACGAAGTGGTATGACTGGTCGCCGGAGGCCCATAAAGGTCAAACCGGGGAGATTGAGGACATGGAGCCCATATCCGCTGTCATGCATTTGGGATGCCAAAGTGGATCAATGCACCACCCGCACGACCAGGAGCGGTGGACCAAAGCCCTCCAACAGCACGCCGCGCGCATCTCGTTTCCGGACTGGCGGCCTAGCGACGACGACTGGACGGACCGCGCCGGAGGGACAGCCCGTGACTGAGGTGGCCGTCTATCGCGACCACGCTCGCATCCATCACCGCGCCTACAGCGGGCCCGAACTGACACTGTTCTGGTCGACACTGGTCAGCGAGATCAGCGAGTAAGTGCCCGCCGCGACAGCGGACGGGAGAAGATCACCAGGGAGAGGACGTTCACGCCTTGAGCGCCGACTTGAACGCGCACCAATGCGTCCGTCCCGAGGCGACCCACACCGAGCCTTGGCGTTGCCCCGACTGCGGGCTCCAATGGGAACCCCTGCCCACCACGCCCGTCACAGCCGAAAGGTCCAGGAGATCTATCCCCGACGGGATAGCTCTCGTGGCTAACGTCGCCTCCGGCGCGGCTGTCGTCGGCTTCTTCTGGTGGCTAGGGCAACGGACCATAGCCGTGGGCCTGACCCTGGGACTGCTGGTGGTCTTGGGCTGCACGTGGGTGTGGCAGAAGGCCAGAGGGCACCTATCGACCGCCGACGAGGAGAGGTCATGACCGACCGGGCGAAGGAGCTCCAGTAAACGACTCCGGCGCCTCAGGCCTTCAGGCCGGGCACGTAAAGGCAGCTTGTAACGCTCCGCCGTGAAACGACGGTGAACCGGCATGCACATCCCGCCCCAGCCCGGTCCCAACTGGCGCTTCAACCCTCCACCTGGATGGCCTGAACCTCCCGAGGGCTGGACACCGGGCGTCGCCTGGAGCGGGCCAGAGGAGGATTGGCCGGCAGCCCCGCCGTACTGGGACTGGTGGATCCAGGAGCCCGCTGCGGAACCCGCGCCTACACCACGTCGCCGGGCTCGCTGGATGCTCGCGGTCGGCCTGGCTGTGGTGCTTGCAGCGGGCGCCGCGGTGGTGACGGCCACGCGAGTGGCCGCACAAGAGCCTGAACCTGCTGCTGTGGCTGCCGCCGAGTCGGAACCCCAGAGCGAGGCTGCGCCGACACCCACACTGAGCCCTCCGCCGGTCGACCTAGGCGTGTACTGGGACGCACGCGAAGTCATGGCGAAGATCGAGCAGACCTACGGGAAGATCTGCGACTACGTCACCTACGACCCCGCCGTGATCAACAACAGAAGCCTGAGTGACAACACGTTCGCCCGGTGCCAACTTGGGCTGGACTACGCAAAGATCCACGTTTTCCCCATGCCGGTTGACCAGGGCGCCTGGAAGGGTGGTGTTCGGCGCGAGCACGCGGGGCGACTATGTGATCCTCTACGGCAGGAACTGGATCATCGACGCTACCGGGGTCGACCAGTTCGGCTTGGCCGCGCATGAAGTGCTCGGCGGCTACACCAAGGTGGCACGCTGAGAAGGAAGCCACCTGCGCAAAAGGTGATAGTAGGCTGATCACAGCAAAGAGCGGCCTCCCGCCTGCCAGCAGGAGACCGCCCCTCGACACCAGTAACCCCACGGCCCCCTACAGCCGCTCCCGAACAGCGTACGACCTCGGGGGAGGCCGAAATGCCGTACTACGTTCACAGCGACCCGAACGCCGATGATGGCCACTGGCGCGACGGCGGCCAGCGGGAATGCGCACGCGCGGATCGATGCTCCGATCCACGCCTCGTCGCCGACAACGGCAAGACCGTCCGACTCCCGGCGCTGACGCCGCCGGGCGTTCTGCGACATGAACCGCAACGCGGTGGAGGAGGCGCTCCACGACCTTCCGGTGCTGTTCGTCCGCGTCCATCAGCGGCTGGACAAGAGCTTCGCGGTTGCCGGCGGCCCGGTGGTATCCATCTCCAAGAGCGCGCCTGTCCCGATCTCGCTCGCTGTGGACGAGCTGCTGCGGCTGATCCTGGCCACGCTCGTCTCGTGGGAGGAGCGTGTCCGCGACGTGGCCCGCCTCACCCCCGCTGGACACCCAGACCAGCCGCCACCGTCGTGATGGTGCGATCCTCACCCAGGCGTGGACGATCCTCGACGCCCTCCTCGCCCTGCCGGCCGAGATGATGGCCCGCGGCGACACCCTGGAAGAACTCTCCGGAGCCGACGCCGGCCTGGAACTGCTGTACCTCGCGCACCGCTGCCGCCGTCTCCTCGCCGACAACCGGCAGCCCGCACGCCACTGCGCTGGCGTGTACTGCGACTGTGGGTTCGCCGAGTTGTACGAGCTCGACGACGACGGCCAGCCCGCGGGGGCGAAGTGCCGGGCCTGCGGCAACACCTACGACCTGGAGCAGTACGCAGATCTGACCCGGGCGCGCACGGAGCCGGTCAAGACCTACCGGCGGCACACGCTACAGCCCGCCGGGGCGCACGATCTCGTCACACGCCGCTCCTGACATGGGATGATGGAGGGGACATGCATGCCTCCCCTCCTCTTCCAGTCCGCCGCTTCCCACGTGACGGAGGCGTTGACGTAGTGCCGTACGTCCTGCCGATCCACGTTCCCGAGGATGCGTATGAGATGACCGTGGCCGACTGGTTGCAGCTCCACGAGGAGGACTAGATGCAAGCCATGGAGGTGTGGATGGACGTACTGTCTCCGCTGGAAGGCAGCCAGCAGCGTGTGACAATTCACCTAGTCGGCGGCCAGTCGCTAAAGGGTGCAGTCGTCGAATTGGACCGCGCCCGCAAGAGCGTCGTCCTCGACGAGTACGCGCATGGTTCCGCTGTGACAAAACACGAATCCCCGGTGCACACGATCCTGCTGTCAGCGGTTCAAGCCGTCACGGTCCACAAGCAGGAGTAGACGCGTGAACGGCTCCGGCGCGCCGTACTCGCGTTTTCGCTGGTGACCTGTTATAAATCGAAGTGATCGTGGGAGCAAATGCCCTCAGACCGGATGGTCGAGGGCTTTTCGCATGTCTGGGGGTGACCAGCGTGCCGGAGCGGATCACGATCGCCGACGCTGCGGGGCGTCTCGGCATCCCCGAGCCCACCGTCCGCGTGTGGGCGTCCCGGCACCATGCCCGCAAGCTGCTCAAGCTCGGCAAGACAGCCTGGTATGACTGGCCCGACCTGGCCACCATCGCCCGCCAACTGCGCCGCGGCGAGAAGGTGCCGGCCACTCCCGAGGAGCGGGACCGGTTGCGGGCATCTCTCAAGCCGGCGGCCTAGACAGCCCTAGACATTCCAAGATGCGCACCTGACTGGGGTGCGCTTGCTCCGCGGCTCCCTCCCCTGTGGTTGTCGCGTCGAGCTGGTGGCGGCCCGACTCGAGGGCCGGGCCGCCACCGACCCCTGATCGTGAGGTCTGGCCTGGACTGGGGTTCGTAGGCCGGGCTGCATCACAACTCCGGGCGGCTGTCTTGTAGTCCGCACGCCTGCCGCTTTGGATGCCGCCCGGTCTAGCCGTTCTGCTAGTCGCCTGCAGCCTGTGCTTCTACGCTCAGGAGATGGCGGATCTCGACCTGTTCGGGGCATGGGGCCTATGGATGGACAACGTCCAGGTCAACCAGCACACTCTCTACGGCTTTTCCATCCTCGCGATGGGCCGCATCGGCAAAGTCGTCTCCTTCTTCGCCGGTATGACGGTTGTTTTAGACATCATCGGCCCCGAACGCATCAGGCAGTTCGGCGGCAGGGCCAAGCAGTTCGACCCAATCCACTCGCTCACATTCCGGAAGGTTGCCGTCGGCGTGGGTCTGGTGGGGGCACTCATCGGCGTTGCGGCCGGGATAAGTGGCCTGGCTGACCTTGGCTCTGCTGTGGAAAACATCCTGAGTGTGGTTGGCGTTGTGGTTGGCGGCGTGGCTCTGATCGCAACCCCTCAAATTGCGAGAGCCCTGGCGCAAGGCGTAGCAAGGGGCTTAGAGAATGAGGCTTGGGAGCGCGTTATCCGCTGGTCAGATGGTCGCGAAGTCGGACGATTGGGGCGTCTGCCACACGGGGAGCACCCCCACCGCTCGAACGCTCATTCGAGACCGCTATGAGGCGAGCAGGTCGAAGTGGAAGCCGACAACTAGCAGGATCACCGCCCTGCGGATGCCGGCTACTGCTCGAATGGCGCCGCACCGAGGACGGGTGGCAACAGCGTGTCTCCTGGATCGAGGTAGTCCCCGGCCGGGGCCTCGACACTCACGAAGATTGGCTCCCTGCCAGCAAGGTGGAGCCCATCCCCGGCGAGGACTACAGCAGAGTGCCACGCTGCCGCGCCTGATCAACCCGAAGGAGGCGCATCATGACAACTGCCTCAAGCGAGCCGCCTCGTGACAGCCGATGCTGTGACGGCCCCTACTGCCACGGCAGGAAGCGGGACAGGTCAGGCACCTACTGCCATCGGCCGCTCGGCTGGGGCACGTCACACGTGGGCGTAGGGGCTTGCAAACTGCACGGCGGAGCTGCTGAGAGTCACGCGGTTGCGGCTCGCATGGAGCAGGCGCGGCGCGCGGTGGCGACGTATGGCCTGCCGCGCGAGGTCGACCCGGCAGCAGCACTGCTGGAAGAGGTTCACCGGACGGCCGGGCATGTGGCCTGGCTGCAGGAGAAGGTCCGCGAGATCGACGAGGACGACCTGGTGTGGGGCGTCGTCGAAGAAGTCGACAAGGGCGCCGGCGAATTCACGGGCGTGGACGTCACCAAGGCGGCGAAGCCGAACGTGTGGCTGGAGCTCTATCACCGGGAGCGGGCTCATCTGGCGAAGGTGGCTAAGGACGCGCTCGCTGCCGGTATCGCTGAGCGGCAGGTGCGCCTGGCGGAGCAGCAGGGCGCGCTGATTGTGGGTGTGATCCAGCGGATCCTCGATGATCTGTCGTTGACTGCTGAGCAGAGGGCGCGGGTACCTGAGGTGGTGCCGCGCCACCTCCGGGCGGTCTCGTAACGCTCGGTGATATGAGGCGGGGGCCGGCTGGCATCCAACCGGTGGCCATCCACAAGAACGATCAAGGGGTGTGCTGGTCGGCGCAATTCGGCTGTGGTCACGTTGTTTGAGAGGTGGCCATGACGCTGACCGCTTGGGAGGCCGCCGCCCGCATGTTCGAGCCGCCTCGCCGCCGGTGGAATACACCGGGCGAACTGGCTCTCGAGTTGGATCCGCGGACTCGGCAAACCCCGGCGCTCGACCTCATTGACGCCGAACTCGTGCGACTCGCCGACGCTCCTGATGGTCGGCTGCTGCTGAGCATGCCGCCCCAGGAGGGGAAGTCCCAGCGTGCGTCCCGCCGGTTCCCGCTGTGGATGCTCACACAGAAGCCCGACACCAGGATCGCGATGTGCTCCTACGAGCACGGTGTGGCCCGGCGCTGGGGTCGCGCCGTCCGCGACGACATCACCGCCCATCAGGCGCTGCTCGGCCTGCAGGTGCGTGACGATCTGTCCGCCCAGCACGAATGGCAGCTTTCGGGCCACGAGGGCGGTATGTACGCGGTCGGCATCGGCGGCGGTCTCACCGGGCGGCCAGTTGATCTCCTGGTCGTCGACGACCCTGTGAAGGACCGTGAGCAGGCGGACTCTCCCACGTACTGGGAGCGGGCTTGGGACTGGTGGTTGGAGGTCGGGTCGATTGGGCTCGCCCCGGGAGCTCCCGTTGTGGTGATTGCAACGAGGTGGCATGAAGACGACCTGATCGGGCGCTCCGTGCCGCGGAGGACGGCCACCTGTGGCGGGTGGTCAACATCCCCGCCCAAGCGGACCACGACCCGAACAAGGGCGAGGTGGACCCGCTCGGCCGTGAGCCGGTGCGCGAGGCCGTACCCGGGTGCAGTGGGAGGCCATCAAGGTCCGCTCCGGCTCCCGCACCTGGGCGAGCCTCTACCAAGGCCGTCCCGCGCCGGCCGCGGGCGACATCTTCCTGCGCGAGTGGTGGCGCGCGGCCAGGCAGTCCGAGGCTGAGGCGATTGCTGCGCTGGACCGCGACGGCTGGTCGAACGGCTACCTGATGGTTGCCCTCGACCGATAGCGGACGTTCTTGCCCTGACTCGTGGCTGTCCCGTTCGCGACCAGCGGGGTCATCACGCCCGTTGCGTCAATGGACCGCCACGCTGAGCAGTACGGCGGAGTCGTCGATCGCGGTCAGGCTGTGTCGCTCGGCCGGGATCACGACGTAGTCGCCGGCCGTCCCCTCCCAGGTGTCTTGGCCGGTCGCGAGGCGCACGCGGCCGCGCAGCACCAGCAGGGTGGCCTCGCCGGGGCTCTCGTGTTCGTCGAGCCCACGTCCGGCGGCGAGCGCGAGCAGCGTCTGGCGCAGGGAATGCTGGTGCCCGCCGTGGACGGTGCGTGCGCTGCGTCCACTCGCGGCTGATCGCGCCGCGGTGAGGTGCTCGCTCGCCAGGGTGTTCAGGGAGATCGATTGCATGACGGCGCCCTTCGTTCTCGGTGGGCTCATGTCGCGAGCAGCAGTACACCGGTGGAGAGCAGGGCCGCGGCCTTCGCGGTCTCCAGGGCGACGTAGGCGTGATGGCTCCGTGAGCGCGGCGCGTCCTCCCCGGCGAGGACGCGGTCGGATCGGCGAGCCAGTCGCGGGCGGACCATGCCGACCTGCGTGGCCAGGGCCGCGACGGCGATGATGGCGGCGATCGTGCCCGCGGGCGGCGTGCCGGCGGTGCTGATCGCGACGACGAGCGCGGTGGCGAGGACGGCTTCGGCGGCGTTGAGAGCGCGAAAGACCAGCCTGCCGATCCCGAGACCGATGCGCAGGTCCACTCCGGGCGCGCGGAACTTCAACGGCGCTTCCAGGAACGAGATGGCCAGCACCATGCCGAGCCATACGAACACCACCCCGATGGCGACAGCCGGTGCCGTGGTCATGAGCGCGTCCTTCCTTTCCTGCCTCTCCTGCTGCGGGCCGGACGGTCCGCGTGGCCGGTCATGGGGCGTGGTCCGCCGTCGCGAGGTGCGCGACGCACAGATCGGGCTGGGCGAAGGGGCTGAGCCGGTCCACCGTCACCGGGGCGCCGATCGCCGCCATCGCCCCCTGCATGAGCCCGAGGTGCAGAGGGCAGATCGTCTTGCCCTGGGTACGGACCAGTTCGAGGAAGGGGCAGTGCCGCAGGCCGATCTGTCCCGGGCCGGCCGCGGGTTGCTCCTCCGGTGCGAACCCGAGATCTTCGAGCAGGCCGACGAGCCGCCGCACGGCCACCTCCCGGGTGACCCCCTCAGTTGGCGCCGGTCGATCGACCAGGTAGCCGCCCCATGCCCGTCCGGCCTCGATCGCTCTGGTGACAGGCTCGGGGCCGGTGGCCAGGTTGCCGGCCAGGATCTCGGCCAGTTGGCGATAACTGCGCGGCCCGCCGGGATCCATCCCGGGCCGCGCCCGGTAGGCCAGCGGTGGCCGGCCCGGTCCGGCGGGTGCGGCGTCAACCCGCTCCACCTGGCCGCTCTCGGCCAGGGCGTCGAGATGGAACCGCACCGTGTTGACATGCACCCCGAGCCGCTCGGCGATGTCGGCCACACGCAGCGGTGCCCCGGCTTCGCGGAGCATCGTCAGGATGTGCCGACGGCGTCCGGTCACCGGTGCCGCGGGTCGCGCGCCGCTCGCCCCCTCGTCGTCGACGTACCTCATGGTGTTGAGTTTACACAGAATGCACTTGTATAAATAGGGCCAATGGAAGGAGCTCCAATGCCCGGCCAGACGGTCGCCGAATGGGGCACGCTGCTCGAAGCCCACGGATTCGTCGTCGAGCACATCGACACCACGACCATGGCTCTCCTGGAACCGCGACGGATGAGCGCCGACGAGGGACTGCGCGGTGCCGCCCGCTTCGGCAAGAACCTGACCGCCGCCGGCGCACTACTTGAGGAGCACTTCATGGAGCTGGTTCCCGGAAACACCTTGCTCACCGCCACCCCCGACGAAGGGCGTGCCCTGGCCGTCAAGCTCGCAAGGGCCACAGTGAAGGCCACTCAGCCGGACGCCGACGTACGCCAGCGCCTGCGGCCCGACTACGCCGAGGACCCCGCCGCCCTGATCGCCGTGGGCACAAGTGGGCATTGGATGGCCTGGCGATGAGCACCGCGATCACCGTAACCTCGGGGCCCGTACAGGAGAGGAGCGGCTGGCCATGACAGCTGTCCTCGAGACCTCTGACGTGGACGCTCTCCACGCCGTGATCGGCCGCGAGCTCGCGTAGCTGTTCACCTGTGCGTGCAACAGACGACCTCGGCTGAAGGATCAGGCGGTACCCAAGAATGGTCAGCTCCCACCCGGCACCGACGGACCCCCCGGCCAAGCGCGCGTCGACCATCCGCGACCTTCCAGGGCCTTCGGGCGTGCCGCTGTTGGGCAACCTGCCGGCGTTCGTCCGCGGCGGGGTGCCACACCAGGTGCTGCACGCCTGGTGCGACCGGTACGGGCCGACGTTCCGCATCGATCTGCCCACCGGGCGGACGATCGTGACCGCCGACACGAAGGTCATCAACACGATCCTGCGTGAGCGGCCGGCCGGCTTCGGCCGGGACACCCGGATGGCCAAGATCATCGAGGAGATGGGGGCCCACGGCGTGTTCGCCGCCGAGGGGCGGCAGTGGCGGCGGCTGCGCCGCATGGCGACCGAGAGCCTCAACGCCGCCTACCTCCGGGAATACTTCACCACGATCACCCGGGTGACCGAGCGGCTCAAACGCCTGTGGACGGCCGCGGCGGTCTCCGGTGAGCCGGTCGACCCGCTGCAGGACCTCATGCGGTACGCCCTGGAGGTGACCGTCGGGCTGGCGATGGGGTATGACCTGAACGCGGTGGAGCAGCGCGGCGATGGGCTGCACAGCCGGATCTCGCAGATCTTTCCGGAGATCAATCGCCGTATGAACGCCCCGGTGCCTTACTGGCGGGTCCTGCGGCTGCCGCGCGACCGGCGGCTGGATGCCACGGTCAGCGAAATCGGCGGCCTGGTGCGCGACCGGTTCGAGCAGGCCAAGCGGCGGATGGCGACCGGCGCCGCGCCGAGCAACTTCTTGGAGGCGTTGGTGGCGCCGATAGAGGGTGAGCAGGCGTTCACCCAACGCGAGCTTCTCGGCAACGTCCTTACGATGCTGCTCGCCGGTGAGGACACCACCTCCTCGACCGCCGCCTGGGCGGTGCACTATCTCGCCGAGCATCCCCAGGTGCAGGAGCGGGTCGCGGCCGAGGCCGAGGAGGTGCTCGGCGAGGAGGAGGTCGCGACCGATCCCGCGACGGTCGGCCGCCTGAGCTACGCCGAAGCCGTGGTCAACGAGGCGATGCGGCTGCGTCCGGTCGCCCCGTTGATGTTTCTGGAACCCCTGCGGGAGGTCGTGCTCCGCGGCAGCACGCAGGATGTGCGGATCCCACGCGGGACGCCGATCATCGCGCTGGTGACCTACGGCGCCGACCGCGACACCCGCAGGTTCCCCGATCCGCAGGCGTTCAGACCGCAGCGATGGCTGGACAACACGACCACGGCGGTCGCCGACTCCCCGCCGTTCCTGCCGTTCGGGGGAGGGCCGCGCTTTTGCCCGGGGCGGAACCTCGCCATGATCGAGGCGACCCTCATCACCTCCATGGTCTGCCGAAACTTCGCGTTGGAGCCCGACACCACAACCGGCCCGGTGCGCGAGCGGATGGCCTTCACCGTGTTCCCGGAGAACCTCCGCATCCGGCTGCGGCCCCGCAACGCCGTCTGACACAGCGCCAACTGTGGACCGCCGTGATCGCCGCAGGCCGCAACCCTCGCCCTCGAACGGCGGACCTGATGATCGCACGCGTCGCCATCGCGAACGGGCTTCCGCTCTACACCTGCGATCCCGAGGACTTCAAAGGACTTCAAAGGACTGGATCATCTGCTCACCGTCGTACCGGTCGCCCGGCCACAGTGGAAGGGGATGTGACGACACCTGCGGGTGCCGAAAGTGGAGCCAGAACACGGCAAGGCCACGTCGTTGCCGAGAACACGCCGGCTTCGCCTTAGACGGTGGCGGGCTTGAGTGGCTTGACGGGGTCGGGGAGGGGCAGGCCGCGTTCGCGCCACAGCTCTCGCATCCGGTCGGGGTAGTCGGTCACGATGCCCGACACCCCCAGGTCCAGCATCCGGGCTCCGAGCGTGGTGTCGTTGACCGTCCACACGGCCACGTCGAGGCCCGCGGCGGCCGTCTGGGCCATCAGCCGTTCGTCCACCATGATGTGCTCGGGTGAGAGCGTGGTGGCCCCGGCGTCGCGGGCGGCCGCCGCGAGGTCGTCGCCCAGGTCGTCGTGCCAGTGCAGCGTGTCGAGTTCGATCAGCGCGAAGCGCGGCGTGCCGGGCGCCAGCTCCGCGGCGTGGCCGATGATCCGCCAGTCGAAGCTGAGGATCGCCGCGTTGTCCAGCCTGCCGTGCCGTTCGAGCTCGTCCATGACCTGCTCGGTGAACAGCTCCGGATCGGGCGTCAGCTCGGGCCTGGTCGGGTCGGACTTGAGCTCCACGTGCAGCCGTACGGCGTCGGCCTCGCAGGCGTTGACCAGCCCCAGCACCGCGCCCAGCGTGGGCATCCTGGTCTCCGGCATCGCCGCCTGGGTCGGCGCGAAGGGGTCGTCGGGGTGGCGGGGCAGCCGGACGCCCACGTCGAGCGTGCGCAGTTGCGCCAGCGTGAGGGAGTTGATGGGCTTGCCGACGTACGGGAAGCACGGATCGTCCGGCCGGACCGGCCGCGTGTCGGCGCTCGTCACGGGCGAGACCGTGAGATCGTGCGTGAGCACGAGTCGCCGATCGGCGGTGAGCGCGACGTCGAGCTCGAGCGCGTGCACCCCGAGCCCCATCGTGCGGATCAGACCTGGGAGCGTGTTCTCGGGCCACAGGCCCCTCGCCCCCCGATGACCGTGTATCTCAACGCGCACACCCGGACCTTACCCTGGCGCCCGGCACTCTCCGGCAGTCGCCACGCCGCGCCCTTTTTGTGACGGTACGCCCCAGAGCTGCCGATGCGTCCACGGAGCTGCCGATCATGCGTCCGCGGAGCTACCGGTCGGGTGTCCAGCCCGACACGGCCTCGTCCCACGACGGCGTGCGATCGACCTCATCGTCGAAATCCTCGAACGGCGGCGACTGCGGCCGCTCGTCTCTCTGCCCGATGGCCGTGCGCAGGCCGTGCAGGCCGCGCTGCCTGGCCAGCCGGGCGAGGGCGGAGGCCAGTGCCCTTTCCACCCCGTGGCCGCGGAAGCGCTCGTCCACGCCCAGCTCGCACAGGAACATCTCGGCGCCCTCGTCGGGACGCGTCATCTCCACGCCGGTCACCATCCCGGCGGGTACGCCGTCCACGTAGGCGACGAGGACGTGGTGCCCACCGGCCGCCAGGAACCTACCGGCGGCCTCGCTCGGGGGCACGGCGTCGAAGAGGTGACCGGCCGCCTCGGCGACCTCCAGCTCGGTGACGCGACGGATGTCCATGGATCGAGACTAGGGTGCACCTTTGCCCGCCGCACGCCCTTTTTGCCTGGATAGATGTCATCTTCCTGCCCTACTCTGATCGCCATGACGCAGGCTGTCAGAACGGTCCGGCCCGAGACCGTGCGGGCGTGGGTGGACGGCTGGGTGGTCTCGCGCAACGCTCCAGGCCCGGTGCGCGAGCCCTGGGGCCTGCGAGTCGACGTCGGCCTCCCCGGCCACCTGACCCGCCACATCGTCCCGGCGCCCACCCCCGCGACGCTCCGCCACCTCACGGCCGTGCTGAACGTTCCGGGCACATGGTTGAAGCTCTGCGCCCCCGCGGAGGCCGTCGCCCGCTGGCTGCCGCCGTCCTGGGCCGTACAGGAGCCGGAGTTCATGATGACGGGCCCGCTGGAGGAGTCCACGGCGACGGCGCCCACCGGCTACACCCTGGCCGTGACCACCCGCGCCGGCGTCACGGTGGCCCGCCTCCTCACGCAGGCCGGCGAGGTGGCGGCCCGCGGCCAGATGGCCATCACCGGGGCCATCACCGGGGCCATGGCCGTCGTCGACCAGGTGGAGACCGCCGCCCACCACCGCAGGCGCGGCCTCGGCACCGTCGTGATGAAGGCCCTGTCGTCCTCCGCCGCCAAGGGCGGCGCGGGCACGGGTGTGCTGGTGGCCACCCCGGCCGGGCGCTCCCTCTACGAGACGCTCGGCTGGGGCGTCCACACGCCGATGACCGCCGCCGTCCGCACTGGCTGACCAGGCGTCTCCGGTCAGGTCAGCGGACGCAGCACCAGGGTGGCGTCGCGCGCCGGGCCGACGCCGATCGCGGAGATCGGCGCCCCGCTCATCTCCTCCAGCGCCCGGACGTAGCCCTGCGCGTTCGGCGGCAGGTCCTCGAACGTCTTGGCTCCCGTGATGTCCTCCTGCCACCCCGGGAACTCCTCGTAGACCGGCTTGGCGTGGTGGAAGTCCGTCTGCGTCATCGGGATCTCCTCGTGCCGCACCCCGTCCACCTCGTACGCCACGCACACCGGGATCCGCTCCAGGCCGGACAGCACGTCCAGCTTGGTGAGGAAGAAGTCGGTGACCCCGTTGATCCGCGTGGCGTATCGGGCGATGACGGCGTCGAACCAGCCGGTGCGGCGGTTGCGCCCCGTGGTGGTGCCGAACTCGGCGCCCGTCTGCCGCAGCCACTCGCCCACCTCGTCGGTGAGCTCGGTCGGGAACGGGCCCGAGCCGACGCGGGTCGTGTACGCCTTGACGATGCCGATCACCCGCGACAGGCGGGTCGGCGGGATGCCGGACCCGGCGCAGGCGCCGCCTGAGGTGGGCGAGGAGGAGGTGACGAACGGGTAGGTGCCGTGGTCGATGTCCAGCAGCGTGCCCTGGCCGCCCTCCAGCAGCACGAACTTGCCCTCGTCCAGCGCCTTGCTCAACACCAGCGAGGTGTCGGCGATGTGCGGTCGCAGCCGCTCGGCGTAGCCCAGGTACTCCTCGACCACGGCGGCGGGGTCGATGCCGCGCCGGTTGTAGACCTTGGTCAGCACCTGGTTCTTCTCGGTCAGCGCGGCCTCGATCTTCTTGGCCAGGATGCCGGGGTCGAGCAGGTCCTGCACCCGCACACCCATCCGGTAGATCTTGTCGCCGTAGGCGGGGCCGATGCCCCGGCCGGTGGTGCCGATCTTCGCCTTGCCGAGGTAGCGCTCCGTGACCTTGTCGAGCGCCCGGTGGTGGGGCATGATCAGGTGCGCGTTCGCGGAGATCAGCAGCCGCTCGGCGGAGATGCCCCGCGCGGCGAGCCCGTCGATCTCTTCCAGCAGCACGCGCGGGTCGATGACGACGCCGTTGCCGATCACAGGCACGACATCCGGCGACAGGATTCCCGTGGGAAGCAGATGAAGCGCGTATTTCTGGTCGCCGATGACCACGGTGTGGCCCGCGTTGTTGCCGCCCTGGTAGCGGACGACGTAGTCGACATCGCCGCCGAGCAGGTCGGTGGCCTTGCCCTTGCCCTCATCGCCCCACTGGGCGCCCACGAGAACGACAGCCGGCATGGTTCTTGTCTCCCGAGCACAAAACGAAACCCCTGGCGCAAGCGCGACAGGGGCTCTTGCGTGGAGAGACTACCCGAGTATGCCTATTCGTCCCAAGCGCTAATCGCCGGTGAGCGCGTCGTAGGCCGCCTGGTCGCTGTCCTTGAGGAACTGGACGCACCGCTCCGCCTCGTCCTTCTCGCCGATGGACTGGGCCGCCCGGGAGAGCGCGTACAGGCACCGCAGGAAGCCGCGGTTGGGCTCGTGGTCCCACGGGATGGGCCCGTGGCCCTTCCACCCGCTGCGGCGCAGCTGGTCGAGCCCGCGGTGGTAGCCGGTGCGGGCGAAGGCGTAGGAGGTCACCGCGTGCCCCTGCGCGAAATACTCCTCCGCGAGCGCCGCCCACGCCGCCGGATAGGCGGGGAAGCGAGCGGCCACGTCGGAGGCCTTGGCACCGGCTTCGAGCGCCTCCCTGGCCTCGGGCAGGTCCGGCAGGTAGGTCGGGGGCGGCCCGGCGAGAAGGTTATCCATAGGACAAGTCATACCCGCCGGGCCCCGCGAGTGGCTAGGAGATCTTCGTCCCAGCGCTCTTGAGGTGTTCGCACGCCTCGCGCACGCGGGCGGCCATCCCGGCCTCGGCCGTCTTGCCGTAGGAGCGCGGGTCGTAGGCCTTCTTGTTGCCGACGTCGCCGTCGACCTTCAGGACGCCGTCGTAGTTGCGGAACATGTGGTCGGCGATCGGCCTGGTGAAGGCGTACTGCGTGTCGGTGTCGATGTTCATCTTGATCACGCCGTAGGAGATCGCCTCGTGGATCTCCTCCAGCGACGAGCCGGAGCCGCCGTGGAAGACCAGGTCGAACGCCTTGTCCTTGCCGTACTTGGCGCCGACCGCGTCCTGGATCTCCTTCAGCACGCTCGGCCGCAGCTTGACGTGGCCGGGCTTGTAGACGCCGTGCACGTTGCCGAACGTCGCGGCCAGCATGTAGCGGCCCTTCTCGCCGAGCCCGATGGCCTCGGCCGTGGCGAGCGCGTCGTCGGTGGTCGTGTAGAGCTTCTCGTTGATCTCGCCGACGACGCCGTCCTCCTCGCCGCCGACGACGCCGATCTCCGCCTCCATGACGATCCGGGCGCGGGCGCACTTGTCGAGCAGCTCCTGCGCGATCCGCAGGTTCTCCTCCAGGGGTACGGCGGAGCCGTCCCACATGTGCGACTGGAACAGCGGGTCGAGGCCCTTGGACACGCGCTCGAGGGAGATGTCGATGAGCGGTCGCATGAATCCGTCGAGCTTGTCCTTGGGACAGTGGTCGGTGTGCAGCGCCACCGTCACCGGATACTTCTCCGCCACGATCCGGGCGTACTCCGCCAGCGCCGTGGCGCCGATCACCATGTCCTTGACCGTGGTGCCGGAAAGGAACTCCGCCCCGCCGGTGGACACCTGCACGATGCCGTCGCTCTCGGCCTCCGCGAAGCCGCGCAACGCGGCGTTGAGGGTCTGGGAGGACGTCACGTTGATGGCCGGGTAGGCGAATCCGCCGGACTTGGCCCGGTCGAGCATCTCGGCGTAGACCTCTGGAGTTGCTATCGGCATGATTCATCTCCCTGTGATGTAAGGCTGCGGCGCAGCCCAGTATCCCCGGCCGCTACGCCGCGTGGTAGAGACCGTCGTGCCCCTTTGCTACGGGTAGGCTCACCCTGTGGACTGGCTCTTGAACCTTCTCGACCCGACGTGGTGGCTCACCGTTCTCGGCGCGTTCGCGACGATCGGCGTGCTGGCCATCATCTTCGCCGAGACGGGTTTGCTGCTCGGCTTCTTCCTGCCGGGCGACTCGCTGCTTGTGGCCGCGGGGATTTTCAGTTCCGCCTCTGTAGCGTACGGCATGGGCATCGAGCCGCTGTCCTTCCCCGTGCTGCTGATCGGCACCCCGCTGTGCGCCGTCGCGGGAGCGCAGCTCGGCCACTTCCTGGGCGCCAGGTTCGGCCGCAGGCTCTTCGACAAGCCCGACTCGCGGCTGTTCAAGCGCGAGCACGTCGACCGGGCCGAGGAGTTCTTCGAGAAGTTCGGCCCGGCCAAGGCCGTGGTCCTGGCCAGGTTCGTGCCGATCGTCCGCACCTTCATGAACCCCGTCGCCGGGGTGCTGGAGATGTCCAGCAGGCGCTTCCTCGTCTGGAACGTCATCGGCGGCGTGGTCTGGACCGAGGGCCTGCTCCTGCTCGGCCACTACCTCGGCAACAGGGTCGATCCCAAGCAGATCGACAGGTACATCCTGCCGGGCGTCTTCCTCATCGTGCTCATCTCGCTGATCCCCATCATCGTCGAGGTGATCAAGCGTCGCAAGGCGGTCAAGGCGGTCGCCGTTCCCAACGGCAAGCACCACCGCATCCCCACGGGCAGCGACGGCCCCTAGCCGAAGGCCGTTCGGCCGCGGTCGCGGTACTCTCCGGTGTGTGGGACGCCACAGGTCAGATCCGATGGGCATCGCCCGCCTCGCGCTCGCCGTGCTGGCGGTCGCCGGGGTGGTGACGCTGCTGGTCATCGGCGGGCGCGCGCTGTTCGCGACCCTCGACACGCCGGAGCCGCCCGAGATCCGTAGCGCCAGCGCGGAGCCGACGGCCGGCGCCCGGGTGCCGACCGTCCGCATCGAGTGCGTGGCCGACACCTGCCCGCTCGTCACGGTCCGCGTGCCGGGCGGCGACGTGCTCCAGTATCGGGACATGAGCAGGGGCGAGGAGGTCAGCTACTTCCAGCCCGAGCTGGACGTGGTGCTCACCGACGCCGGCACGGTCCGCGTCAGCGAGAACGGCAGGCCGCGCGCGCCGGGCGAGCCGGGCGAGCGGGAGGCGTTCACAGTCCGAGGTCCGTGAGCGTGAAGGCGCTGCGATAGTCGAGCCCCTCGCCCGCCATCCGCGCGGCCGCCCCCCGGTCGACGATCGTGGCGACCGCCACCACCTCGGCGCCCGCCTCGCGCAGCGCCTCGACGGCGGTCAGCGGGGAGGAGCCGGTCGTGGACGTGTCCTCCACCACGAGCACGCGGCGGCCCTCGACGTCCGGGCCCTCGATCCTGCGCTGCAGCCCGTGCGCCTTCTGCGCCTTGCGCACTACGAACGCGTCGAGCTCGCGCCCCCGCGCGGCCGCGGCGTGCAGCATGGCGGCGGCCACCGGGTCCGCGCCCAGCGTCAGCCCGCCCACCGCGTCGAACGTCAGGTCCGCGGTCAGGTCCAGCATCACCCGGCCGACCAGGGGAGCGGCCGTGCCGTCGAGCGTGATGCGCCGCAGGTCGAGGTAGAAGTCGGCCTCCCGCCCGGAGGAGAGCACGACCCTGCCGTGCACGACGGCCTTCTTCTTGATCTCGGCCAGGAGGTTGTCGCGATCCGTCATGCGCCCAAGCTTATGGGCCCCCACCTGGGCGGGGATCGGCGCGTGCGTCCACTCCGCGGGCCGTCGCGCGCGGGTAATGGCGATCCGACGGTTTAGCCATGGCCGCGGGTGCGGAATGAATGGCCTCGGCAACTTTCGGTAATCACGAGGTGACCATGGGTGTCGAACCACCGCAGAGCGACGCCGATCTGCTCAAGGCGGTCGCGGGCGGCGACGCGGGCGCGTACGTGGAGCTCCGCGAACGCCACGTGGCCGCCGCCCGCGCGCTCGCCCGCCAGCTCGTACGGGGTGAGGCGGAGGTCGAGGACGTGGTGGCCGAGTCGTTCACCAGGATCCTCACCCTGGCCGGGCGCGGCGGCGGGCCGGCGGCGGCCTTCCGCCCCTACCTGCTCACGGTGGTGCGGCGCACGGTCCATGACCGGGCGCGGGTCGGCAGTGGCCAGGTCGCCCCGGGCGAGATCGAGCGGTTCGACCCCGGAGCGCCCTTCGTCGATCCGGCGCTGGTGGGGCTCGAGCGGTCGATGATCGCCAGGGCGTTCCTGTCGCTGCCGGAGCGTTGGCGCGCGGTGCTCTGGCACATCGACGTCGAGAGGTCCAGGCCCGCCGACGTGGCGCCGCTGCTCGGGCTGACGCCCGGCGGCGTGGCGGCGCTCGCCCGCCGGTCCCGCGACGGGCTGTGCCAGGCGTACCTGCAGGCGCACATGTCCGCCCCGCGGCGGGAGCCGTGCCTGCC
>NZ_QNFZ01000106.1 GCF_003313395.1 Nonomuraea lactucae
TGACCGGCCCCCAGGCCGCAGCGCGGGCGGGGAGGGCCGCGCGGGTGCGGCGGCTGCGCCGCCGCCTTGATCCTCACAATGGCAATTCGGCAGTACTACGGAAGTACTCCGAATCGTTCTGCGAGCTCGCGTAGTTCGGGTCGTGGCCGTGCGCCGGAGAGCTGCATGAGATCGCGAACTACCATGCGGGCTACTTGATGCGTACGGGTCTGCTCGGGGGTTAGTTGCTCGGCTTCCTCAAGGGAGTGCAGTGCCTCGCCGATCTGCCGGCGCATACCCTGCGCCTGCGCTAGATCGATGAGGAACCGAGCCTGCCGTTCCGGGGACATGCCCGATGTATCGACAGTTCGGGCGAGATCAAGTGCCTGTCCTGCGTCGCCAAGCTCTACGGCGATGGAAACTGCATGAATCGACACGTTCGTGGGACCGAACTCGGTTCCGAAGTCGTTTCGGTCCTCTCCGATGCGCTGAGCGGTCTGCAAGGCCGTGTCGAGATGCTTGTGCGCTTGAGCGCGCTCATTGTCTCGGGCGGCGGCCACAGCCAACACCAGGTGGAAAGCTCCGTACAGGGACAGTGCTTCGGTCTCGGGGTTGGCTTTGATACGGGCCTCAAGAGCGTCAGCGGCCGTGCTCGCGACTTTCTGCGCCTGAGAGACCTGCCTGAGGCTGAGGAACACATGCGCCATGCGAAAGAGGCTTGCCGCTACGGCAAGCGGCCATTCGAGCATCTCGGCCATGTGTGCCGCTCGGTCCGCTGCGATCCACGCGGCATCATTCTCTGAGAGCTTGGCCATCATTGCGGCGGCTGCCTGGTAGGTGTTGGCAAGCAACGTTTGAGCGTCTTTGCGCAGTTCGTTGCTGGGTGCAAGCCGTACAGCCAGTTCTAGATCCTCGATCAGCTCAGCCATGATCGGCGCGAGTTCGGTGTATCGACTGCTGTGAACCATCGGCCAGACGGTCGCATGCTGCTTTCGTAGCTCGTCCAGACGCTTAGGGGTGAATGGTGCGCGCTCGTCCGTCAGAATGACGCGGAGTGCGGGATGTCCAGTGAGCGCGAGTCGCAGCGTCTCGAACGCTTCGGGTCGTTCTTCAACGGTGGGGCTCTCATCGGGTTCGGAAGTCCCTCGTAGCTCGGCTACGGAGACACTGAGCACGTCTGCGACCTTCTGAAGGACGGATAGACGGTCTATGGAGCGAACGCCTCGCTCGACTTGAGAGACCCAGCTTTCAGAGCGGCCAACAAGTCCGGCGAACTCGACTTGAGACAGCCCGAGGCGCTTGCGATGGTGCGCGATGCGCTCACCGATCAAGTGAGCATTAGTCATGGTGCCTGGTCTTTCCGGCGGTGAGCGTCATGAAGTCCACGACGACGGCCTCTAGAAGTTCTTCGCGGGCGGCCAGGAAGTGCCGGACGTGGTCTTGCTTCTCGTGGACCTCGAACGCCGCCCGATCCTTGTAGAGCTCGTAGAAGATCCGCTCTTGGGGTGCGTCTTCGACGGTGTGGCAGGCGTATACGAGCGTTCCGGGTTCCTGGGTGCGGATCTGCTCGACCGTCCGAGCGGTGAGTTCATCGAACTGGACTTCTGCGCCTGGGCGCACCGCGAACCGCACCACCAGTGCGAACGGCTTGGCGTCCTCGGCCATGGTCAGACTCCTGACGTTGTGAATCGCATTCTGTGTCCAGCTTATGCGGGTTGGTACTCACAGTACCAGTACAGTAACCCGCACTTATTTTGCGGCTTCCTCTTGACTCTGGAGCTTCCCGCATTCATAGTACTAGTAGACGCACATAGAGTGCGGGTCACACCTAGGGTGTGGATCTCAAGGGGTAGACATGGCTCTTCGGAGTGGCATGAGGTTCAAGGTCGGGTTCGAGGAGGTGTTCCCGGCCGGCTGTGTGCTGGTTCCGGGCACGATCGCTCAGGCGGAGGACTACGACGAGAAGACGGGCAAGCGGACTCCGGCGAAGGACAAGGTCACTCAGGGGCGCGTCTGGCAGTGCCGGGTGATGGACATGGACCCGGAGTTGGGCGCGAAGTCGCGTGAGGTGTCGGTGAAGATCCTGGCCGAGGTGCAGCCGGTTCCGCCTACGGGTCAGATGTTCGAGGCGGTGGAGTTCACCGACGTGACGGTGACGCCGTACCTGAACGAGAAGAGCAGGCGGATGGCGTACTCGTATCGGGCCTCCGGCATGGTCCGCCCGAACGGCTCGACCGGTGCCAAGCAGGCTCCCGCTCCGGCTGGGGGCAAGGACGGCGGTGCGTGATGGCGGCTCGTAAGGGCGGCTCCTGGCAGCGAACCGCGCTGCACGTGGACGGCAAGGGGCAGGCCACCTGCACTACCTACCCGGACCGCACTCCGGTGCTGGCGCTGGGGGCCGGTAACGCGATCGTCAGCGTGTGCCTGCACGCAGACACGGTCACCGCTGAGTCGGTCGACTTCGCCCGTGACCTGGCCCACGCGGCTCAGGCGTTCGCGGTCGAGGTCGAGCGGCGCTGGCGGGGCCTGGCCTCGATCAAGAACACGGAGGGTGTGGCATGAGCTTGGCGTCCATCGGCTTCCACCTGGGTGAGGACGTGCAGTTCCGCTGCTACACCTACACCGACGCAGCGCCGATCTTGGACATGAGCATCTGCGGCGCGGTCGTGACCATCACTCCGGCTGGCCGCGACCTGATCACGGATGACGTGATGGCCACCGTCCGGGAGTTCACGACACAGGTTCAGCGCTTCCTCAGCGAGTGCGAGCGCATTCGCGCTCTTCAGCTCGACCAGGCCGACCAGACGGTGGCCTGACATGCAAGGCGGGGCCACCACGAAGCGGCAACTTCCGGTGGCCCCTGATCTCCACCCAACCCGTAGCAACGATCAAGGAATGAGGTTCCCTGATGGGCAAGCGCATCCGCGTCTCGGTCGAGGTCAACGCCTTCACCTGCAAGACGTGCAAGGTGCCCTACAACAACCCGTTCACGCACACGTGCGTGCTGTCGTTCAACCAGCTCAGCTCGCGCAGCATCCGCAAGGGACCGGGCAAGTCCGCCAAGTAGCAGGCAGGGGCCATCACGAAGCGGCAACTTCCGGCGCGCCCCTGATCTCCACCCAACCCGTAGCAACGATCAAGTACAGGAGGTCCATTATGTCCAAGTCGATCATCGAGGCTAATGGCAAGCCGATCACGTGCAACAACTGCGGCAGCATCGAGTGGACGAACGTCCGCCAGGCCGGAAACAAGATCACGGCCAGTTGCGGAAGGTGCGGCAGGCGACTCGAACTGACCGTGCGCTGACCGCACTCGGAACCGACCGCGCGACTGCGTTCTAGCAAGGCGGGGCCACCACGAAGCGGCACCTTCCGGTGGCCCCCTGATCTCCCCACAACCCGTAGCAACGATCAAGGAAGAGGTGCCTGATGTCGGTCAACATCAACGGGCGTGACGTGGTCTGCCCGCACTGCGCGGAGACCGAGCGGTTCCAGATCACCCAGATGGACTCGCGCGGCGGCCGGGTGATCTGCCTGGGCTGCGGCAAGAGCTTCCAGTTCGACGCTGGCTGACCAGCTCAGCGATAAGGCGGGGCCACCGCGAAGCGGCAACTTCCGGTGGCCCCTGATCTCCACCCAACCCGTAGCAAGGATCAAGGAAGAGGTGTCCATTCTATGTTTCGCCGTGCTCAAGGCGAAGTCGGAGGGGACCTGGTCACGACCAGTCCGGGCGCACCGCTGATGTTCCGCCCGACCGTCGTGCAGACCCCCGCCTTCATCACCATCACCATCCTGTTGTGGCGGTTCCTGCTCGGGACCGTCCGCATGATCTACCGCCACCCGATCGCCATCGGCGCCACGCTGGGCCTGTCGGCCCTGGCGATCACGCATGGCTGGCAGTGGGCGGCCGGCATGCTCGCCTCCCTGGCTCTGGGGCTGGCCGGCTGGGCGCTGCTGGACCGATCCTCCTTCGCCTGGTGGGTCGGCTGGCGGCTGCTGGCCTTCTGGCGGCTGGTGTGGATCTACCGTCCGCACTGGTCGTTCGCGATGTCCGGGGCGGGCCTGTCCAAGCTGGCCACGGGCCTGGAGTACCGGCCCCGTCTGGTCCGCGTGCGGTGCGGGCCGGTGGCCGACGTGGTGACGGTCAAGATGCTCAAGGGCCAGTCCTTCGACGACTGGACCAGCAAAGCCGACAACCTCGCGCACGCCTTCCGCGCGCTGGGCTGCCGCACCTCGATCGTCCGGGCCGGGCTGCTGCGGCTGACCTTCCCGCGCCGTGACCCGCTGCGCAAGCCGATCGCCGCGCTACCGATCCCGGATGCGGTGGACCTGCACGCGGTGTCGGTCGGGCTGTGTGAGGACGGCTCCCTCTGGGCGCTGAAGGTGCACGGAACGCACATCATCGGGGCAGGCGCGACCGGTGCCGGGAAGGGCTCGCTCATCTGGTCCACCGTGCGCGGCCTGCTCCCGGCGATCAAAGCGGGGCAGGTGCGGCTCTGGGGCCTCGATCCCAAGCTGATGGAGCTGTCTTTTGGGCGCGAACTGTTCTACCGGTACGCGGCCACGCCGGAGGAATGCGCCGATCTCCTCGACGAGCTGGTCTCGCACATGCAGGACCGGGCGGCGCTGTTCGGCGGACACCAGCGCTCGCACACGCCGTCGATCGAGTACCCGTTTGACCTGGTCATCGTCGATGAGGTGGCGTTCCTGACCGCCTACCAGACCGATCGGGAGCTCAAACGGCGCATCAACGCCGCCCTGGCCACCCTGACCACCCAAGGGCGTGCGGTCGGCTACGGCGTGATGGCGCTCCTCCAGGACCCCCGCAAGGAGGTCATGAACATCCGCAACCTGTTCCCCGACAAGATCGCCCTGCGGCTGGACGAATCCGAACAGGTGGACATGGTCCTCGGTGAGGGCGCTCGCGAACGCGGCGCGCTGGCCGACTTCATCTCTCCCATCCCCCAGATCGGCGCGGGCGTCGCCTACGTCCGGCTGGAGACCTCGCCTGAGCCGGTCCGGGTGCGCGCGGCCTACGTCTCCGACTCCGACATCCGCGACATGGTCGCCTGGCTGACCAGCCCGGCCGACGACGACACGCTCACCCTGCCCCCGATCGAGACCAGCGGGGAGGCGGCGTGAAGACCACCCCTCGCGGCCTCAACTGGCGCGACGCCAAGCACTGGGGCGGCACCCGCAAGCCGTGCATCCACTGCGGACGCGCCACCCCGCTTCGAGACGACCATGACCGGCCCGCACACAAGGTGTGCGCCGAGAACGCGGAGGCCACCCGATGAAGGACCTCGAACACCTGCCCAAGCACCGCTGCTCCACCTGCCGGACCAAGGGCAAGTCCTACCTCGACCAGGCCACCCAGCAAGTCACCTGCCAGGAATGTGGCCAGTCCTCCCTTGTCCTGGTGGTGGCTGACCCCGTACCGGCCAAGCCCCGCCGTACCCGCCGCGCCCCGGTCAAGGCGGCGCCCAAACGGAAGGAGTAAAAGCCGATGAACCGCACGCCCACCACGCCCGACAAGCCAGACACCCCTGACGAGCACGAGCCGCGCGAATACTGCTGGATCTGCGCCGAAGACGGACACACCGCAGGCAACGGCTGCGCCATCCGTGAAGGGCTCTGGCCGTGACCGGTCACGATCGTTCGACCCCCCGCGCGGTGCGACTGGCTCAGCCGCTCGCGCGGGAGGTCGTTGACCAACTCGCCATCTCCTTCGGCGTGTGCATCCGCCCGGTGCCGATGCACCGCCTCGACAGCTTGACCGGGCAGACCACACGCCTGGACATCCCGTGCGGCGCGACGCTGGCGAGCAAGTGCCCGCCGTGTGCCGAGCGCAACCGCAAGCTGCGGATGGCCCAGTGCCGGGAGGGCTGGCATCTGGAGTCGGAGCCGGTCATCGCGCCGAACGAGCCGACCGACGAACAGCGCTGGCTGATCGAGCATCGCGCCGACTGGCAGGCCAAGCGGGATGCTGCTGCGGCTGCCGGTGAGGATCTGACCGAGTTCGACGAGATCCTGGCCGGCATCGACGCTGACATCCGCCGCTCCGGGCTGCGCGGCAGCGTGCTGGGGCGTTCCTCCACGGGCCGTCAGCGCTCGACCCGACGCCGGCAGGACGCTCCGGACCTTCCCAAGCGCAAGCGCGTGTCGAGCACGCTGGGGCGCCTCTACGAGTCACCGGACGGCAAACGGTTCCGCCCGTCGATGTTCATCACCCTCACCCTGCCGAGCTACGGGCGTGTACGGGACGGAGCTCCGGCCGATCCGGACTCCTACGACTACACCCGGGCCGCCCGGGATGCGATCCACTTCTCCAAACTGGTGGACCGGTTCGTGCAGAACCTGCGGCGAGTGGCCGGCTGGGACGTGCAGTACTTCGCCACCGTCGAACCCCAAAAGCGGCTGGCTCCGCACCTGCACCTGGCCATGCGCGGCACCCTGTCGCGCAAGGAGATCAAGCAGATCGCCGCCGCGACCTACCAGCAGGTGTGGTGGCCCTCGACCGACCGCGTCGTCTTCGACGGCGACACCCTGCCCGTCTGGGACGACAGCGTCGGCTACCTCGACCCGCATACGGGCGAGGTGCTGCCTACCTGGGACCAAGCCCTGGACGCCATCGGCGACGACGACGAACCCATGCATGTGCTGCGCTTCGGCGAACAGGTCAAACCGATCGGCGTGCTGGCCGGCACCGACCGCGCCGACCACCTGATCCGCCACTACCTGACCAAGTACCTGACCAAGTCGATCGCCGAGACCTGCGAGCCGGACAACCAGCGCCAGAAAGATCACGCCGACCGGATGACCGAGGCGCTGCGCTACGAGCCATGCTCGCCCACGTGCCCGAACTGGCTGCGCTACGGCGTGCAACCCAAGAACGCCCGACCCGGTCAAGCTCCGGGCTGCTGCCGGGGCAAGGCGCACAAGGCCGAACACCTCGGCTACGCCGGCCGCCGCGTGCTCGTCTCCCGAAAGTGGTCCAACAAAACCCTCACCGACCACCGAGCCGACCGCCGCGCCTGGGTCCTGGAAGCCCTCGGTCTTTCGGCAACCGAGAACCCAGACCCCCACCGCTACACCTGGCGACCGATCAAACCCGGAGATCCCGACCTACCCCCGCTCGGCGAACGACTCCTCGCCGAGATCGCCAACCGCCAACACTGGCGAGCGCTTATGCAACGACTACAGGCCCAAGCGGACGGCGCAGATCTTTCGGCAACCGGAGAGGAGGTAGCGGCGTGAACAAGCAGGATCTTGGACGGCTTCTCACGGTGGCGGAGGTCGCTGAGCGGTTGAACACCTCGGAGCGCTTTCCTCGCCGGTTGATCGAGGAACGGCGGATCATGTTCGTGCGGTTAGGTCGGCACGTACGCATCCCGGAACGTGCGCTTGAAGCCTTCATCGCCGGCAGTGTGGTGGAGCCGATCACTACGCGGCGGGGGAGGGCTGCGTGATGGCCGGTGCTCGGAGACGCTTCGGCAACATCCGAGAGCTTCCCTCTGGTAGGTATCAGGCGCGCTACAAGGGACCGGACGGGTTCACTTACACCGCTCCCCAGACCTTCGAGACGAAGCGTGACGCTGACCGCTGGCTGGTGCTCCGAGAGGCTGAAATCCATCGCGGGGAGTGGATCAGTCCGGACGCTGGCAAGATCCCGTTTGGGCGGTTCGCCGAACAATGGATCAGTGACAGAGTGATCAAGTCTACAACGGACGATCTCTACCGGAGCTTGCTTAAGAACCACCTCGCGCCGGCTTTCGGCAATCGGAGCCTCGTCGACATCCGGGAGGCGGACGTGCGGCGGTGGCGCAAGGAACGTCTCGACGTGGTGGGGAAGTCAACGGTCGCCAAGGCGTACCAGCTCCTGAAGTCCATCATGGCCACGGCGGTGGATGACGAGTTGATTCGTCGCAACCCGTGCAGGATCAAGGGGGCCGGCAACCCGGACACCCCCGAACGGGCTGTCGTCCCGTTGGCCAAGGTGGCTGAGATACTCCAAGCGACTCCTGAGCGATACCGGGCGCTGGTCCTCCTGGGTACGTTCGCAAGCCTGCGATGGGGCGAGTTGGCCGGCCTACGTCGCACGAACCTCGACCTGGAGACCGGCGTGGTCCGGGTGGTGGGCTCGCTGGCGGAGATCAATGGCGGCAAGCTCGTGGAGACGTCGCCCAAGTCGAGAGCCGGCAGGCGGGTTGTGGCGGTCCCCCCTGAGATCATTCCGGACCTGCACAAGCATGTGCAGACGTACGCCGAGCCGACTCCCGATGGGCTCGTGTTCGTCGGTCCCAAGGGTGGCATGCTGCGCCGGTCCGGGTTCAGCCGAACGTGGAACAAGATCCGAACAGAAGCGGGCCTTCCTGATCTCCACTTCCACGACCTTCGGCATGTCGGCAACACCCTCGCGGCGTCCACGGGGGCCAGTCTCCGCGAGCTGATGGTTCGGATGGGGCACTCGTCGACCAAGGCGGCGCTGATCTACCAGCATGCCTCTCAAGAACGCGACAAGGTCATCGCTCAGGCGCTCGGGGAAGCCTGGCGGGTGGCTCGCGGTGACGGTGCTGGCAAGGCGAATGGCACATGAGTGGCACGGACAGAGGAACAAGATCCGGTAACAGTAAGGCCCAGGCTCGGGATCATCTCCCTGACCTGGGCCTTCGCAGTGAGAGCGGACGACGGGAATCGAACCCGCGTAGCTAGTTTGGAAGACTAGGGCTCTACCATTGAGCTACGTCCGCACGAACCGGTCGAAGTCTGGTCTAGACTTCATCCGGTCGTCAGGGCGTAAGCGTACCGGAGTTGCGGAGCGCGTGCGCACCCGGCGCTACGGGGCGTGGCGCAGCTTGGCAGCGCGCTTGCTTTGGGAGCAAGAAGTCGCAGGTTCAAATCCTGTCGCCCCGACCGCTGTCCCATCAGCGACACGGCCACCCCCGGATTCCGGGAGTGGCCTGCTTGTCTTCTGCTTGCCTTCTGCGCGCGGAGCGTGGGGGAATGGTGGGGGGTCAGGGCTCGGCGCGGAAGAGCGCCCATACGGCCTTGCCGCCGCTGTCCAGCGGGTCCCAGCCCCAGCACTGGCTGTACGTCTCGACGATGTAGAGGCCGCGGCCGTTCTCGGAGACGAAGTCGGGCTCCTTGCGGCGCGGCATCTCGTCGCTGGGGTCCGCCACGGCCAGCAGCACGTGCGGCGTCACGCGCATCAGCAGCAGTTCGATCCCGCGGTGGTTGCCGTTGTACACCGCGTACCTGACGGCGTTGGTCACCAGCTCCGAGACGACCAGCGCCGCGTCGTCGCTCAGCTCCGTCAGGCCCCAGTCGGCCAGCGTCGAGCGCGTCACGTCACGGGCGGTCTTGACCGAGTCGGCCTGGAAGGGCAGCGGGCACGAGGTCGTGTACGGCTTGCCTGCGGTCAGGAGGCTGTCGAAGCCCACCTCGCGGGTGATCTGCAGGCAGTCGGCAGTGGCCAAGGAGTCCTCCACCATCCCGCCCATACCTCCCGTGACCGTCGCTTTAGTGCATGTTTGGCCAAAATGCACTAGACCATCATGGGACACGACTCCGGGCACCTGCAAGACCCAAATGCACGTGCAGTTGCAATGTGCAGCCGCATGGTCGGTTACTCGTCGAGGTATCCGAATCGGACACCTGGTTGAGACCTTGTCATACCCGTCGATGTGGTGTCACTGTGTGTGCGGACCTTGATAGGAGGAAGAAGAGTGACGCAGAACCAGCCGGGTTCCGGCCCTACGGCGCTGCGCATTCTTCTGGGTTCCCAGCTTCGCCGGCTCAGGGAGGCGAAGGGCGTCACCCGCGAAGAGGCGGGCCACCTCATCAGGGGATCCGAATCCAAGATCAGCCGCATGGAGCTCGGCCGGGTCGGTTTCAAGGAACGCGACGTGGCCGACCTGCTGACCCACTACGGGGTGGTCGAAGGTCAGGCGCGCGCCGCCGTGCTCGACCTGGTGGCCAGGGCCAACGAGCCGGGCTGGTGGCACAGGTTCAACGACGTCCTGCCCGGGTGGTTCCAGGCGTACGTGGGGCTGGAGGAGGCCGCGACACGCATCAGGACGTACGAGGTGCAGTTCGTGCCCGGCCTGCTGCAGACCAAGGAGTACGCCCGCGCGGTCGTCACCGCGGGGTCGGCGGGGATCGGCGCCGAGGAGATCGCCCGCAGGGTGGACCTGCGGCTGGAGCGCCAGCGTGTCCTGGACCGGCCCGACGGCCCCTTCTTCTGGGCGGTCATCGACGAGGCCGCGCTGCGGCGTCCCATCGGCGGCGCCGAGGTGATGCGCGCCCAGCTCGAGCACCTCGTCGACCTGATGCGCCAGCCGAACATCACGATCCAGGTCATGCCCTTCAGCTTCGGCGGCCACAGCGCCGAGGGCGGCGCGTTCAGCATCCTGCGCTTCCCCGACCGCGAGCTGCCGGACGTGGTCTACGTCGAGCAGCTCGCCAGTGCCCTCTATCTGGATAAACGTGAGGATGTGGACAAGTACACCGAGGTGATGGAACGGCTGTGCGCCGTGAGCACCACCCCGGACGAGACGGTCGAGCTGCTGCAGACCATCGCCGACGAGTTCTGAGCGTCGTGGCGTCGCTGTCGGGTACGCATCTGCCCTAGACTGGCCAACGGCGCTCGGATCCCGCCGAGGCGGAGCATGCCCAGCGCCGCTCATGTGGGCGCGGCGCGTGAGCCGTACCGAATGGACGCGCCCGCGATCACTCAAAGCTTGATCAAGGAGACCACCCCGTGAAGACCGCTGTCGAGGAGCTCAGCCCGACTCGGGTGAAGCTCACTGTCGAGGTGCCGTTCGACGAGCTGCGCCCGAGCATGGATGCGGCGTACAAGAAGGTCGCGCAGCAGGTGCGCGTCCCCGGGTTCCGTCCTGGCAAGGTCCCGGCGCGCATCATCGAGCAGCGCTTCGGCCGGGCTGTGGTGCTGGAGGAGACCCTCAACGACGCGGTGCCCAAGCTGTACGGCCAGGCCGTCGACGAGGTCGACGTCTTCCCGGTGAGCCAGCCCGACATCGAGGTCACCAAGATCGACGACGGTGAGCAGATCGAGTTCACCGCCGAGGTCGACATCCGGCCCAACTTCGACGTGCCCGACTATCAGGACGTCGAGGTCACCGTCGACTCCGCCGAGGTCTCCGACGCCGACGTCGACGCACAGCTCGACGCGCTGCGCCAGCGGTTCGCCACGCTCACGGGCGTCGAGCGCCCGGCCGCCACGGGCGACTTCGTGGTGATGGACCTCCGGGCCGAGATCGACGGCGCGAACATCGAGGAGCAGCAGGCCAACGAGGTGTCCTACGAGGTGGGCGCCGGCTCCGTGCTGCAGGGCCTCGACGACGCGCTCGAGGGCATGTCCGGCGGTGAGGAGAAGAGCTTCAGGACCGAGCTCGTCGGCGGCGAGAACGCCGGCGAGGAGGCCGACGTGATCATCAACGTCAAGTCGGTCAAGGAGAAGGTCCTGCCTGAGCTCGACGACGAGTTCGCGCAGCTCGCCAGCGAGTTCGACACGCTTGACGAGCTCAAGACCAGCATCCGCGAGCAGGCTCGCCGCAACAAGCTGGTCGACCAGGTCGTCCAGGCCCGCGACAAGGCCCTCGACACGCTGCTGGAGAAGATCGAGATCCCGATCCCCGACAGCGCGCTCAAGGCCGAGGTCGACGCCCGCAAGCACAACCTCGAGCACCAGATCGGCGAGAGCGGCCTGAGCCGCGAGGCGTTCTTCCGCCTCTACCGGACCACCGAGGAGGAGCGCTTCGCCGAGTTCGAGACCAGCGCTGTCAAGGCCATCAGGGTCGGGTTCGTGCTCGACAAGATCGTCAAGGCCGAGGAGCTGGGCGTCACCGAGCAGGAGCTGACCAACTTCGTCGTCCGCCGTGCCATGGAGATGGGCGTCCAGCCCAACCAGCTGGCCCAGCACCTGGCCGACAACGACCAGCTCACGCTCGCCATGGTCGAGATCGTCCGCGACAAGGCCAAGACCGTGGTCGGCGACGCCGCCAAGGTCGTCGACTCCGACGGCAACGAGGTCGACCTCAAGGCCATCTACGCCGAGATCAACGGCGAAGAGGTCGTCGAGGACCCGGCCGCGGAGGCCGACGCGGAGAAGACCGAGGCGTAGGCACTATCACGTCCAGGCCGAACCCCCCAGACCGGTGAGGTCTGGGGGGTTCGCGCGTTCGCGGGCCTGCCGGTGGCCTGCCGGTCCACCACCGTGTTCCTTCGTCCGTCGTCCCCGCAGTCGTGCTCGTCCCCTTGCCGCCCGCGTTCCCGCCCGTCGCGTTCCCGCCCGTCGCGTTCCCGCCCGTCGCGTTCCCGCCCGTCGCGTTCCCGCCCGCGCCCGCCTGGAGGCGGGTGAGCCGCGGTCGCGGTGCCCGCGAGTTCGACGTAAGGGGGCGCCGTGGCGTTCCCGGAGGTAGAAGACCCTCACCTGCGCCGACAGCGAACAGTCTGCGGACGGGGCATGACCTGTGGGCGACGCGCGTTAAGGTCACAAGCAAAGCCAATCGATTACGACGCATCGGAAGGTGAAGCTGTGACCAGCCCGCCGACCTTCTATCAGCCTGAGTCGCGAGGCCGTGAGAACGGCTCGTCCTTCCGGCTTGAGGACCAGCTCTACCAGCGCCTGCTGCGCGAGCGCATCATCGTGCTCGGCCAGGAGGTCAACGACGAGATCGCCAACCGCATCTGCGCGGAGCTGCTCCTGCTCGCGGCCGACGACCCCGACCGCGACATCACGCTCTACATCAACTCGCCTGGCGGCTCGGTGAGCGCCGGCATGGCCATCTACGACATGATGGAATATGTGCCCAACGACGTCTCCACGGTCGTGATGGGCATGGCGGCCTCGATGGGGCAGTTCCTGCTCTCCGCGGGCACCAAGGGCAAGCGTTACGCCCTGCCGCACGCGCGGATCATGATGCACCAGCCTTCGGGCGGCATCGGCGGCACCGCGGCCGACATCGCCATCCAGGCCGAGCAGATGCTCTACGTGAAGAAGACGCTGGCCGAGCGGATCGCCTTCCACACCGGGCAGCCGCTCGAGCAGATCGAGTCGGATTCCGACCGCGACCGCTGGTTCACGGCCGACGAGGCCAAGGACTACGGCTTCATCGACCATGTCGTGCGCAGCGCGCGGCAAGTGCCCTCGCAGGGCCCCGTTTCCTAGGGGAGCTGAAGTGAACATCGAAAGCCGCTACGTTCTCCCCTCCTTCGTCGAGCGCACGTCCTACGGCGTGAAGGAGATGAACCCGTACAACAAGCTCTTCGAGGACCGCATCATCTTCCTCGGAGTGCAGATCGACGACGCGTCGGCCAACGACGTCATGGCCCAGCTGCTGACGCTGGAGTCGCTCGATCCCGACCGCGACATCAGCATCTACATCAACTCGCCCGGCGGTTCGTTCACCGCGATGACGGCGATCTACGACACGATGCAGTTCGTCCGGCCCGAGATCCAGACCGTCTGCCTCGGCCAGGCCGCCTCCGCGGCGGCCGTGCTGCTGGCCGGCGGCACCCCGGGCAAGCGGTTCGCGCTCCCCAACGCCCGGGTCCTGATCCACCAGCCCTCCACCGAGGGCGGCGGCCAGGGAAGCGACATCGAGATCCAGGCCCGCGAGATCCTTCGCATGCGCTCGCTCCTCGAGGAGATCGTGGCGAAGCACTCCGGGAAGACCGCCTCGGAGGTCCGCAAGGACATCGAACGCGACAAAATTCTCAACGCGGACGAGGCAAAGGCGTATGGTCTGATCGACGACATCATCCCGTCGCGGAAGAAGCGAGCTCAGGCGGTTGCTTCCTGACGAGATGTGACGCACCGGGGCGCTGCCCAATAGGGCACGTTCCGGTGCGACTCGCCGCCAGGGGGCTCACTGAGGGCCCAGAAGACGGTAACGTCGAAACCTGAGCGGTTCGGACCGGGTCCGGAGGACACGGATCGCGGCAGCAGGGCGGTCCCACGCAAAGGAGTATCTGGGGTGGCACGCATCGGCGACGGGGGAGACCTGCTGAAGTGCTCTTTCTGTGGGAAGAGCCAGAAGCAAGTCAAGAAGCTCATTGCCGGTCCAGGCGTCTACATCTGCGATGAGTGCATCGATCTCTGCAACGAGATCATCGAGGAGGAGCTCTCCGAGTCCTCCGAGCTCAAGTGGGACAACCTGCCCAAGCCGAGGGAGATCTACGAGTTCCTCGACGCCTACGTCATCGGTCAGGACAAGGCGAAGAAGGCGCTCTCGGTGGCGGTCTACAACCACTACAAGCGGGTGCAGTCCGGAGACCGGGGCAGAGACGACGGCCTCGAGCTGGCCAAGAGCAACATCCTGCTCCTCGGCCCGACAGGGTCGGGCAAGACGCTGCTCGCGCAGACGCTGGCGAAGATGCTCAACGTGCCCTTCGCCATCGCCGACGCCACCGCGCTGACGGAGGCCGGCTACGTCGGCGAAGACGTCGAGAACATCCTGCTCAAGCTCATCCAGGCCGCCGACTACGACGTCAAGAAGGCCGAGACGGGCATCATCTACATCGACGAGGTCGACAAGATCGCCCGCAAGAGCGAAAACCCGTCGATCACCCGCGACGTCTCCGGTGAGGGCGTGCAGCAGGCGCTGCTGAAGATCCTGGAGGGCACGACCGCGAGCGTTCCCCCGCAGGGCGGCCGCAAGCACCCGCACCAGGAGTTCATCCAGATCGACACGACCAACGTGCTGTTCATCTGCGGTGGCGCGTTCGCCGGCCTCGAGAAGATCATCGAGTCGCGTGTCGGCAAGAAGGGCATCGGCTTCAACGCCATCATCCGCTCGAAGGAAGAGGTCGACACGGTCGACATCTTCTCCGACGTGATGCCCGAGGACCTGCTCAAGTTCGGCATGATCCCCGAGTTCGTGGGCCGCCTCCCGGTCATCACCTCGGTGCACAACCTCGACCGCGAGGCGCTCATCCAGATCCTCACCGAGCCCCGCAACGCGCTGGTCAAGCAGTACCGCAAGCTGTTCGAGCTCGATGGCGTGGAGCTGGAGTTCACCGACGACGCGCTGGAGGCCATCGCCGACCAGGCCATCCTGCGCGGCACCGGCGCCCGCGGGCTGCGCGCGATCCTGGAGGAGGTGCTCCTGTCAGTCATGTACGAGGTGCCCTCCCGCAAGGACGTGGCCCGCGTCGTCATCACCCGGGAGTCGGTGCTGGAGCACGCGATCCCGACGCTCGTGCCGCGAGACCAGCTGGCCGCCAAGCAGCAGCGCACGCCGCGCGAGAAGTCGGCCTGAGTCCGCCCGCCGGACGCCCCACGGTGAAAATCGTGGGGCGTTCCGCTTTCGAGCGTCCCTAGAATTGGTCACTGTGACAACGCCAGAGCTGCCTACCCAGTACACCCCGGCCGACGTCGAGACCCGGAGCTACGACCGCTGGGACTCCGCAGGCTACTTCCACGCCGACGCCGGCAGCTCGCGCGCGCCGTTCAGCATCGTCCTCCCGCCGCCCAACGTGACAGGCGTCCTGCACATCGGCCACGCGCTCGACCACTCCATCCAGGACGCGCTGACGCGCCGCGCCCGCATGCAGGGGCGCGAGACGCTCTGGCTGCCCGGCATGGACCACGCGGGCATCGCCACCCAGAACGTCGTGGAGCGCGAGCTGGCCAAGCAGAGCCTGTCCCGCCACGACCTCGGCCGTGAGGCGTTCGTGGAGCGCGTCTGGGAGTGGAAGGAGGAGTCCGGCGGCAAGATCCTCGGCCAGATGCGCAAGCTCGGCGACGGCGTCGACTGGCAGCGCGAGCGGTTCACCATGGACGAGGGCCTCTCCCGGGCGGTCCACACCATCTTCAAGCGGCTCTTCGACGACGGGCTCATCCACCGCGCCGAGCGCATCATCAACTGGTGTCCGCGCTGCCTGACCGCGCTGTCCGACATCGAGGTCGAGCACAGCGAGGACGAGGGCGAGCTGGTCTCGATCCGCTACTCCGACGAGATCGTGGTGGCGACCACCCGCGCCGAGACGATGCTCGGCGACACCGCCGTGGCCGTCCATCCGGCCGACGAGCGCTACGCCCACCTGATCGGCACCCTGGTCGAGCTGCCGCTCACCGGGCGCATGATCCCGGTGGTCGCCGACGAGCACGTCGACCCCGCGTTCGGCACCGGCGCCGTCAAGGTCACCCCGGCCCACGACCCCAACGACTTCGAGATCGGCCGGCGGCATTCGCTGCCGTCGCTGACCGTCATGGACGAGCGCGGCGTCATCACGGCGCACGGGCCGTTCCTGGGGCTCGACCGTTTCGAGGCGCGTCCGGCGGTGGTCGCGGCGCTGCGGGCCGAAGGCAGGATCGTCGCCGAGAAGCGGCCCTACCTCCACTCGGTCGGCCACTGCTCGCGCTGCAAGACCGTGGTCGAGCCGCGCCTGTCACTCCAGTGGTTCGTCAACGTCGCGCCGCTGGCCAAGGCCGCGGGCGACGCCGTGCGTGACGGGCGCACCCGCATCCACCCGCCGGAGCTGGCCAAGCGCTACTTCGACTGGGTCGACGACATGCACGACTGGTGCATCTCGCGCCAGCTCTGGTGGGGGCACCGCATCCCGGTCTGGTACGGCCCGGAGGGCGAGGTCGTGTGCGTTGGGCCCGACGAGACGCCTCCGGCCGGCTACACCCAGGACCCGGACGTGCTCGACACCTGGTTCTCGTCGGGGCTCTGGCCGTTCTCCACGCTGGGCTGGCCGGACGCGACACCGGAGCTGGCGCGCTTCTACCCGACGTCCGTGCTGGTCACCGGCTACGACATCCTGTTCTTCTGGGTGGCCCGGATGATGATGTTCGGGCTGTACGCCATGGACGGCGAGCCGCCGTTCCGCGTCGTCGCGCTGCACGGCATGGTGCGCGACCAGTTCGGCAAGAAGATGTCCAAGTCGTTCGGCAACGTGGTCGACCCGCTCGACTGGATCGAACGCTACGGCGCCGACGCCACCCGCTTCACGCTGCTGCGGGGCGCCAATCCAGGCGCCGACGTGGCGGTCAGCGAGGAGTGGGCGGCCGGTTCCCGCAACTTCTGCAACAAGATCTGGAACGCCACCCGCTTCGCCCTGATGAACGGCGCGGCGGTCGGCTCCCTCGGCGGGCTCGACCTGACGGCCGCCGACCGGTGGATCCTGTCCAGGCTGCAGAGCGTGATCTCCTCCGCCGACGCGGCGTTCGAGGAGTTCGAGTTCGCCAAGGCGTCCGACCTGCTCTACCACTTCGCGTGGGACGAGGTCTGCGACTGGTACCTGGAGCTGGCCAAGATCCAGCTCGGCGAGGGTCTTGAGCACACCCGGCTCGTGCTGGGCCACGTGCTCGACGCGCTGCTCAGGCTGCTCCACCCGCTGGTGCCGTTCGTCACCGAGGAGCTGTGGCGGGCCGTCACGGGCGGCGACTCGATCGTCGTCGCCCCCTGGCCGGTGGCCGACTCCCGCTACGCCGACGCCGGGGCCGAGGCGGAGATCGGCGCACTGCAGGAGCTGGTGACCGAGGTCCGCAGGTTCCGCTCTGACCAAGGGCTCAAGCCCGGCCAGAAGGTGGCTGCCCGGCTCGCATTGGCCGACACGGCCCTTGAGAGCCAGGAAGGGGCGATCCGGTCGCTGCTGCGCCTTACGGAGCCCTCTGAGGGATTCTCCGCCACAGCCAGGCTGGCCGTCGGCGGGATCACCGTCGAGATCGACACCGCCGGCGCCATCGACGTCGCCGCCGAGCGCAAGCGGCTGGAGAAGGACCTGGCCGCCGCCCGCAAGGAGGCCGTCCAGGTCGCCGCCAAGCTCGGCAACGAGCAGTTCATGGCCAAGGCGCCCGCCGACGTCGTGACCAAGGTCAGGGGGCGGGCCGCGCAGGCCGCCGCTGACATCGAACGCCTTGAGAGCCAGCTGGCCACACTCGGCGTTTGAGGCGTCCGTCGGTGGGGAAGGCCTATTCGTTACTGAAGATGGACCTTGGACCGCGCTGGGGCTGCTAGAGTTTCAGCGCGGGGCCGGGTCGGCCCTGAGCTCCCACTGATCGATCCGGGTTTCCGGCTGTGTCCGCGCATGACTGGACAAGGGCTGGATGTCCTGGTAAGTTAGTGGAGTTGCCTCGAAGCGGGGCGCGTCCGGAACATCCCGGATCGGGCGATTTGATAAGGATCGTCCGGATCTGGTAAGATGGACGTAAATGAAATGTGCGCCTCCTGCAGTTGGGGAGTTCGCGTCCGTTTCTTGAGAACTCAACAGTGTGTTAAAAGCCAGTGCATTTATGC
>NZ_QNFZ01000105.1 GCF_003313395.1 Nonomuraea lactucae
GCCGCCGGTCGCCATCGCCTGGAGGACCGGCTCCGCCTTGCGCGCGCCCCAGCGCCCGATCCTGGCCGCCGCCACCGGCGGCAGGGCCACCGACGACCGCTCCAGCGTGCGCGAGCTCGCCGCGTCGCCCAGCATGCGGGTGGTGAGCGTGTGCCCGTTCATGGAGGCGAACAGGTGCTGGAACGGCCTGCGGTAGAAGAACACCGCGATCGTCAGCAGCGCCATGAACAGGATCTGCAACCCCCACGGCATGGCGGTCGAGATGATCAGCGCGTAGCCGTACACGAGCACACTCAGCACGAGCGCCAGCACGGCCTGCCTGAGCAGTGTGCCGACCAGCATCTCCACCCAGCGCATCGCGATGATCCGCCCGCTGCCCGGATGCACCCCGATCAGCAGGAACACCGGTCCGAGGATCAGCAGCAGCAGGAAGCCCACCTTCAGCACCAGCAGCGAGACCGCCACCAGGAAGATGAGCACGCCGGCGACGAGGGCGGCGATGAGCGCGCCGATGGCCACTCCGAGGCGGCTGGTCCAGTCCTTGCCCTGGAAGATGGCGAAGCGCGGGTCGCCCTTGAGCTTCTCCGCGATCTCGGCGTACTTCGCCTGGTGGGCGGCCGGGTCGGGGGCCGCCTGGCCGGCCTGCGGCGTGGGGATCGACTGGGTCTCCAGCATCGTCCGGCCGAACTCGCGCACGACGGGGGCGTTCGGGTCGGAGGTGCCGAACAGGCCGACCAGCCACGGCTTGCAGACCAGCGTGGACCAGAGGGCGTCGGCGTTCTGGGCGACGCCGGGCGTGCCGGTCTGGCCGTAGCCGCCCCCCTTGACCTCGGGGTCGGTCTGGCCGGGGCCGGGCAGGCAGGAGGTGCCGCCCGCGCCGGGCAGGCCGGAGAAGGCCGAGTTGACGATCTCGCCGGTCTTGTCGGTGACGACCTTGCCGAGGCCGGTGAAGTCACCCGGCCTGCTGAAGAACCAGGTGGCGACCGTGACGGCCAGCACCATCCAGATGACGCCCTCGGCCGTGGTCGTGGCCCGCTTGCGGATCAGGCCGTACCAGGCGAGCCAGATCGCGCCGAGGATCACGATGGGGCGGAGGTAGGGCCAGTACATCGCGTTCGACAGATTCGTCACGATGTCGTCGACCACGTCCTTGATCGATTGGAGCGGTCCCTCGGTGGCGGCGGCCTGGTAGGTCGTGATCGTCACCCGGTCGATGGCCTTGGCCCAGAGGAAGACCATGTTGGCCCAGCCGTTGCCCATGACGGCGACGATGTCGGAGCAGCCCAGGTCGTAGGTGTGCCAGAACTGGCCGCTCATGCCGAACTGGGCGTAGTTGGTGGCGGGCGGCGGGGCCGCTCCCTCGGGCGCGGGCGGCTGGATCATGCCGTCGACGCCGCTGCCGACGACCTCGGGCGTCAGTTGCGGCGACAGGTCGCACGGGGCCGCGGCGGCGGGCGAGAGACCGCCCACCACGAGCGGCACCGCGAGGACGCCCGCGATCAGAGCCAGGGCGAGCGCGAGCCGCCTGGGTAGCCGGATCTTCATGACCGAACCTCCTGCGCTCTGCCCACTCCCCCTTGATGATCATCATGCCCGCTGTCGTCGGGTTTGTCGTGCGTCGGATTCGTGTCGAGCCAGCGGAGCAGTTCCTCGGAGATCAGGTCCACCGCGATGCGCCCCGCTCTGCCGTCCAGGTCGCGGAAGACGCACTCGCCGTTGCCCAGCGAGCGCAGCACCGCCTTGTGCTCCTCCGACGCCTCGACACCGAGCAGCGACATGACGTGGTCCACCTCCACCCTCTCGGTGGATCTGAACGCGAACACCGACGACAGGCAGTTGGTCACCTGCTCGTTCAGCAGGTCGCCCGCGTTCTGCGAGACCAGGACGAGGGCGGTGTTGCGGGAACGGCCCATCCGGCTGACCTCGGGCACCAGCTTGGCCCCCTCGGGCGTGGAGGTGATCGCCCACGCCTCGTCCAGGAAGATCGCCTTGGGCGCGCGCCGGTCGAGCCCGTTCATCAGCCGCCGGGCGAACTGCGACACCAGGTAGAGCAGGGCCACGGACAGGCGCTGCTCGTAGGAGTAGTCGTCACGGCCGGTGGCCACGTCGGGCAGCGTCAGCCCGCCCAGCGTGAACACGGTCGTCCAGCCCTCGCTGTCGATCTGCTCGCCGCCCGACGGGTCGAAGCAGAGCCTGGCCAGGTGCATCTCGGCCATGGAGCGGAGCACCGCGCCGAGGTTCTTGGAGGCGGCGTCCTCCGACTGCTCCAGATGCTCGACGACCTTGCCCAGCGACGGGTCCGGGCCGTTGGAGACGGCCGCCACCGCCTGGATCATCGCCGACTCGCGCTCCTCCGACATGCGCGGTAGCAGCAGGCGCAGGGTCTCGGTGGCCATGGTCTTCTTGGCCGCGATGTCGTCGCCGAACGAGAACGGGTCGAGCAGGCCGGGAGCCGCCGAGCCGAGCGGGATGACACGCGCCCTGCGCCCCCGCTTGAGCAGCAGTTGGACCAGCGAGTCGGCGTCGCCCTTGGGGTCGATCACGGCCACCGTGACGCCGCGCAGCGCCATCTGGTAGATCATCAGCAGCGCGAGCGTCGTCTTGCCGCCGCCGGGCTCACCGGTGATCGCGATGGCGGTCGGCCGGTTGCGGGTGGCCGCCACCAGCGGGTCGAAGTGCACGATGCTGCGCGCCCGGCCGACGGTCTCCCCGATGTACGGGCCCAGCCAGCCCTCGCTGCCCTCGCCCAGCCGGTCGCCGAGGTCCACGGTGGCTGTGGCCATGCCGCCCGCGATGGTGCGCAGCGGCTGGCGCTGGGCGTAGGCGTTGACCCTGACCTTCTCCCCCGGCAGCGACTCGCAGAACAGCGAGAACTGGTCGCCCGTGGAGTTGACCACGTCGATGCCCATGTCGCGGTAGTGCTCGACGACCGCCTCCACCCGCTGCACGCAGATGTCCTCGGTCGGGGCCGACACGATCAGCCGGTGCCAGCCGTACACGAAGGGCAGGCGCTCCTTGGTGATGCCGTGCTCCAGCATGCGGGCCGCGTCGATCTGCTCCGCCAGCGCGATCGGCGCCTCAGCGCCTGCCTCGCGGATGTGGATGTCCATGTCGCGGGCGTGCGCGAGCTTGCGCGCGACGTCCTTCGACGCCTTGACCGGCGGGATGAGCCGCATCCGCGAGGAGATCTCCACGGGGAACGGCAACTGGTCGGCGAAGTGCATCCACGGCTCGCCGTCCGGGAACGGCATGAGGTCGGGGAAGCGGGCGAACGACAGGTGGGCCACGTAGGAGTCGCCCTGCGGCTGCACGACGCGCAGCAGCGACCGGCCGTTGTGGATCTCGCCCTCGACCAGCGACTCGATCTCACCCTTGCCCCAGCGCCGCTTGGGGCTGGCCGACGGCGGCGGGTCGCCGAGCGCTCCCGCAGCGGCGTGCTGGAACAACCACGCCACCTCGACGGAGGTGGCGTGCCTGGCGTAGAGGGCGCTGGACGCCAGCGCCCTGCCCAGCCGTTCGGCGTGTTCGGTCCATCTGCCGATCTCGCCCTCGGGCACGTGGTCGTCCTCCATGCCGAGCACCTTCTCGGTCCGCTGGTAGAAGCCGAACAGCTGCGACAGCACCCCGCTGCCGATCTGCCGGCCGCGCGGGCCGAGCCGCACCCCGAGATAGACCTCCTTGCACCAGAAGTCCTTGGTCCAGACGTGCCGGTACATCTCCTCCAGGTAGTCGCGCCAGCCGGGCCCCTCGTCGGAGGTGCCGTTCAGCGCCATCGCCCACTCGGCGGCGGGATACGTGCGGTGCGCGACCCTCAGGTGGACCTCGGCGTCCGGCATCCTGATGGCGGCCAGCGCGATCGTGATGTTGGTGGCCAGCGCCTCGCGCTCCTCGGGCGTGACGAACTCGTAGCTGACCGTGGGCAGGCGGAAGTAGGCCCATGCGCTGGTGTCAGTGAGCAGGATGCGGTCGTCGAAGTAGCGGACCGCCAGGCGCTGGTGCGCCCTGGACGCCCTGCTCATGCCGCCCCCTCGGCGCATGAACTGGCCAGACCTGCTCGCGCGTTCACTTATCGCTCACCGATTCTCGTGCCCGGGGGGTCACTCGCCATCTCCTCTTCGCTCGGTCGGACGGTCTGCGCCGCGAAACCCGCCACCACGACGCCGGCCAGGGCGAGGTAGGCCCGCCGCCCGGCCGCGCGCAACTGCCCCGGATCGACGACGTCGGCCCCGCCCGGCGCGAGGTCGTCCTCCCAGGGGACCCGCACGATGGCCCGGCACCTGCCCCGGGCCACCGACTCCGCCTGCTCGACGTCGGCCATCGAACGCCTGCTCACGCCGTTGACCACCATGACCGCCCGCCTGCGCAGGTCCGCGCAGCCGTGCCCGTCGAGCCACTCGTACGTCATCGCGACCGCGTCCGACGCCTCCTCGCTCGCCGGCACCACGAGCACGAGCTGGTCGGCGTACGGCAGCACGCGGGCGGCCAGCGCCGCGGCCGGGTCGATGACGGCCAGCTTGTAGTGCCGGTCCAGCACGTGCATGACCTGGCCCAGGCGGTTGTCGGACAGCAGCGTGCGGTCGGACAGCCTCCGCTCGGCGTCGGCGTCGCCGTCGGCGGCGATCACCTCCAGCCCCGTCGGCGTGCGCGAGGTGTAGCCGCGCATCGACAGGTAGCCGTTGACCCGGTCGAGCCCCGACAGGAGCGAGGTCAGCGTCTCGGGGGTCTCCAGGACGATCCTGCTGGTCAGGGTGTCGCCGCCGGTGCTGGCGTCGACGGCCACCACCTTGTCGTCGCGGTGGGTGGCCAGCGTGTGGCCGAGCATCAGCGCCGTCGTGCTCTGCCCGGCGCCGCCGGTGCAGCCGAGCACCACGACCCTGCGGCTCCCGCCGAACACGCCCCTGGCCCGGGCCTCGTCGATCTCCGATCCGTCGGTGCGCACCCCGCCGCCGCCCACCACCACCTGGGCGATCCGCCGCCAGCCGCCGGAGTCGCGGCCCACCACGGACTCGACCCGCCGGACCCGCGCCTCGCGCTCGCCCTGGGCACGTACGCCGCGCTCCGCTCG
>NZ_QNFZ01000107.1 GCF_003313395.1 Nonomuraea lactucae
ATCGGTACCGGAGATCACCAGGCGCAAGCTCTCCAAGCCGCCGTGACGGCGGCAGTAGGCGGCCAGATCCCGCAGCAGCGTGCCGGGAACGATCTCGGCGACCTCGACCCGATGCTCATCCAGCGCGCGATACAACTCCTCCACCGACACGAAGTCCGACTGCGGCAAGAACACCACGCTCCGCCCGAAACAAAGAGCCCGGACAATGTCACCCACCGACACATCGAACCCAGCCCCCGCCATCGACAACACCACACCAGGACCACCCACCCGCTCCAACGCCGCACCCCAACCGGCGACATAACCAGCCAGCGCCCGATGCGAAACCCCAACCCCCTTCGGCCGCCCCGTCGACCCAGAGGTGTAGGCCACATACGCCAGCCCCTCGCCGGCGATCGGCATCACGCGCCCAACAGCCCGCGCCCCATCACCAGTGCCCCAGCCCGGCGCCTGGTCCAGCCGATCCACCAGCACAACCGGCCCATCGAAGTCCGGCAGCCCCCCTGCCAGCCCGCTGTCGGTCACCACCACAGCAGCACCGCAGTCGTCCAGCATGAAGGCGAGCCGCTCAGCCGGATACCCCAGGTTGAACGGCACATACACCCCACCACACTTCAACACCGCGACAAACGCCACCACCAGATCAACGCCCCGACCCAGCAGCACCCCCACCGGTACCTCAGGGCCAACCCCACACCCCGCCAGCACCGCCGCCAGCTGAGAAGCCCGGACCTCCAACTCCCCGAACGTCAACCGCTCCGACCCACATACCACCGCCACCGCATCCGGACTGACGGAGCCCCACTCCTCCACCAACCGGTGCACCGACACAAGAGCACCGTTGGCAGCCGCCCCGGCGCCCCAGCGCACCAGCTCGGCCGACTCCCCAGCCGAAGCCAGCGCCACGTCGCGGACCAGGACCTCGCCACCGTCAGTCGCCACCGCGTCCAGCACCTGAGCGAACTGCTCCAGGAGCCGATCAACCGTCGCCCCGTCGAAGGCGGCGGTGGAGAATTCCACTTCCAGACGCAGTGATCCATCAAGGTCAACCGCGAAGGTGATCGGATAGTTGCCCTGCTCCAGCGACTCCAGGGAGACGAACCCCAGCCCGTTGCCCGGGACGGCCACACCATCCGGCAGTTCTTCCTGCGGGTAGTTGCCGAACACCATGATGCTGTCGAACAGCGACGTCCCGCGAGGCACCGCCGAGTACCGCTGCACATCGACCAGCGGCGTGTACTCGAACCGCTGCAAGGCAACCTGGTTGTCCTGCAACTCCCGAAGCCACTCGATGAACGCCACATCGGAAGGCACCCGAGCGCGCAACGGCAGCGT
>NZ_QNFZ01000110.1 GCF_003313395.1 Nonomuraea lactucae
CGATGCACCCCCACCACCTCACCCGACACCACCCCACCCATCCCCCACCCCGACACCAACTCCCCCAACCCCACATCCCGCACCAACACCCCACCACCACCAGCCACCACCCGCAAAACCCACTCAAACTGCTCCAACAACCGCTCAACCGTCGCCCCATCGAACGCCGCAGTGGAGAACTCCATCTCCATCTCCAGCCGATCACGCAGCTCCACCGCGATCATGATCGGGTAATTGGCCAGCTCGACGGACTTCAGTGGAGTGAATACCGTGGCGACGTCACCGGGCAGGTCCGCGCCTTCCGGAATTTCATCGTCGGGATAGTTTCCGAACACCATGACGCTGTCGAAGAGTGAGGCGCCGCGCGGGACCTCTGAACAGCGCTGGATATCGGCCAGCGGCGTGTATTCGAACCGCCGCATCGCCATCTGGCTGTCCTGCAACTGCCGCAGCCACTCCACGAACGGCACATCAACCGGCACGCGCGTCCGCACCGGCAGCGTATTGATGAACAACCCCACCATCGATTCCATCCCGGCCAACTCCACCGGCCGACCCGAAACCGTCAACCCGAACACCACATCCCGCTCACCGCTGTAACGCGACAACAACAACGCCCAACCCGCCTGAACCACCGTGCCCAGGGTGACCCGCGCCCGCCGAGCCAATCGCACCAAACCCGCGGTCACCTCACGCGACAACTCCAACCGCCGGAAGTCCTGAACTCCATGCCGTCCCGCCGCCGGCCGATCCACCGGCAAAAGGGTCGCCGCCTCGAAGCCCGCCAGATATGACCGCCAGAACTCCTCCGCCTCGACCGCGTCCCGCTCCGCGAGCCAGGCCACGAAATCCCGGAAAGGCCGCACCGCGGGCAACTCCACCCGCCCACCCCGGCACGACGCCTCATATGCCTGCGAAACCTCGTTGACCACCAAGGAAACGCTCCACCCGTCGGCGCAGATGTGATGGAACGTCCAGACCATCCAGAACCGGTCACCACCGCGGTCGACCACATGCACCCGCGCCAACGGCGGGCTCGTCACATCGAAGCCGCGCTCCCGATCGAGCCGGAGCAACTCGTCGAGCCGTGCCCGCTGCGCCGCCTCGTCGGCCTCTGCGTCGGCGGACCAGTCCAGCAGCTCGAACGGCACCGCGACATCGGCGTGCACCACTTGCAACGGCTTCGCCACACCCTCCCAGACGAACGCCGTCCGCAACGCCGCGTGACGTGCCACCACCACGTCCCACGCCTGCCGCAACGCCGCCACGTCCAACGCGCCGGCGAACTCGTAAACCTCCTGCGCGACGTACATCCCGGCATCGTCGGGCGCTTCCAGAACGTGGAACAGAATGCCCTGCTGCATCGGCGCCAGAGGGTAGACGTCCTCGACCACGGCTTGCTCCCCACCTTCTCGTAAGGACGCACAGAACCACCGACGTGAAGAGTTCTCACCGGAATGAACTCGGTAAGGCGTCCGATCCCTGGCGGCGCTCCGGCACTGATCAGTGGCGCCGACAGCATCGATTGAGTCCCCGCCAGCGTCCCGCTCACCCGTCGCTGGGGTCGATCTGACTACAGCCGCAGACTAAGATCGTCGTCTTTCAGCTGGTTTTCAGTCTGCTGTCCATGTCTCGGCCGCTGTCCCCAAGGCCGCCGCGCCCACCACGAAGGCGCTGTCAAGCTCGCGGACGACCGTTCGGCGCTGCGGTGCTACCGCTCGGCGACGTGGACATTGGGCCTGGTCACACTGTACAGATAATCTCCCCGTCGTTGACCGATGAGTAAGGAGCCGATTACGCCGCCGGCTCCTGATCTACTTACGGAGGGCTCAATTGACCACCCCGGATCCCGGACGGCCACGCAGTGACCGCAGCCCCTGGAACTGGCTGCTGTTCGTGCCGATCTTGTTGCCGCTGCTGACGTTCTTGTACAACTCCGACGGGCCGCGCCTGCTGGGCTTCCCGCTCTTCTACTGGCTGCAGATCTCCTTCATTGTCGTCGGCGTCATCTGCACCACCATCGTCTACAGGATGACCCGATGAGCGGGCACACGACCGAGCTGGTCGTCTTCGCCCTCCTGTTTCTCCTGGTGAGCGCCATGGGCTTCGTGGCGGCCAGGTGGCGGCGGCCCGAGAGCATCGAAAGCCTGCACGAGTGGGGCCTCGGCGGGCGCAACTTCGGCACCTGGATCACCTGGTTCCTGGTCGGCGGTGACCTCTACACCGCCTACACGTTCGTGGCCGTGCCGGCGCTGGTGTTCGGGGCGGGCGCCATGGGCTTCTTCGCGCTGCCGTACACGGTGGTGGTCTACCCGCTGGTCTTCCTGGTGCTGGCCAGAATGTGGTCGGTGTCGCACGTGCACGGGTTCGTCACGCCGGCCGACTTCGTCCGGGCCCGCTTCGGCTCGCCGACGCTGGCGCTGGCGGTCGCGATCACCGGTCTGGTGGCGACCATGCCGTACATCGCGCTGCAGCTCGTGGGCATCGAGGCCGTGTTGCAGGCGATGGGCATCAGCGGGCACCTGCCGATCGTGATCGCGTTCGCCATCCTGGCGGCCTACACCTACCAGTCGGGGCTGCGGGCCCCCGCGCTCATCGCGTTCGTCAAGGACACGCTCATCTACGTGGTGATCCTCGCCGCGGTGATCTACATCCCGGCCAAGCTGGGCGGCTGGGGGTCGATCTTCGACGCGGCCAAGGCGAAGTTCGACGCGACCCCGGCGCCGGGTGACGGGATCCTGCTCAACCCGGCCAACCAGGTGCAGTACATCACCCTGGCCTTCGGCTCGGCGCTGGCGCTGTTCCTCTACCCGCACAGTCTCACCGGCGTGCTGGCGTCCAGGAACCGCGGGGTGATCAAGCGGAACATGTCGGCGCTGCCCGCGTACAGCCTCCTGCTTGGCCTCATCGCGCTACTCGGCTACATGGCGATCGCGGCGGGCACCAAGCCGGTCATCGGGGAGAACGGCAAGCCCATCAGCAACACGATCGTCCCCGTGCTGTTCGACCAGATGTTCCCCGACTGGTTCGCCGGCCTCGCGTACGCGGCCATCGGCATCGGCGCGCTCGTCCCGGCGGCGATCATGTCGATCGCGGCGGCCAACCTGTTCACCCGCAACATCTACCGCGAATACCTCAACAAGGACGCCACCGACGCCCAGGAGGCGAAGGTGTCCAAGCTGGTGTCGCTGGTGGTGAAGGTGGGCGCGGTGCTCTGCATCCTGGTGCTCGACCCGCAGTTCTCTATCGACCTGCAGCTCATCGGCGGCGTGATCATCCTGCAGACGCTGCCGGCGGTGGCGCTGGGCCTCTACACGCGCTGGTTCCACAAGGGCGGCCTCATCGCGGGCTGGGCCCTCGGGCTCGCGGCCGGGATGTGGATGCTGTACCTCATCCCGAACCCGGCCACCGGCAAGACCCACTTCGGCGGCTCGGCGTTCGCGCTGTCGAACCTCGGGTTCGACACCAAGATGACGGTCTACGCGGGCTTCCTGTCGCTGGCCGTCAACCTGGCGGTGGCGGCGCTCGCCACGCTGGCGTTCCGGGCGTTCAAGGTAGCCGACGGCGAGGACGCGACGGCCCGCGAGGACTACTTCGCGGACGAGGGCGACCCCAAGGTCAAGGAGCTGGACCTGTCCGCCCCGCACTGACCGGCCACGCCCCAGGCATGGCGGGGCCCGCTCCCGCACGGGGGCGGGCCCCGCGCGTGCCGGTGGACGGGCGGGTGAAAACCCGTTGCGATGGACCGTGTACGGCTCGCACGCTTGTCCGGTGGCGATTCTGGAGGCGGCCCACCTGGCCAAGCGGTTCGGACCTGTCACGGCAGTGCACGACCTGAGCCTCACGGTGGGCGAGGGCGAGGTCGCCGGGCTGCTCGGCCCCAACGGGGCGGGCAAGTCGACGACCCTGCACATGCTGCTCGGCCTCATCACGCCCGACGCCGGCACGATCACGATGTTCGGCATGGAGCTGGCACGGCACCGGATCGAGGTGCTGAGCCGGGTCAACTTCGCCGCCAGCTACGTCGATCTGCCCGGCCCGCTGCTGGTGCAGGAGGTCCTCGACGCGTTCGCCCGGCTCTACGCCGTCCGGCGGCCGGCGGCCCGGGTGGCGGAGATGATCGAGCTGCTGGAGCTGGGCCCGCTGCGGCGGCGCAGGGTGATGGACCTGTCGTCCGGGCAGCGCACCCGCGTGCAGCTCGCCAAGGCCCTCGTCAACGCGCCCCAGTTGCTGGTGCTGGACGAGCCCACGGCCAATCTCGACCCCGACGCGGGCGACCGGATCCGCGGCCTGCTGTCGCGCGTGGCCCGGGAGAGCGGCAGCGCGATGCTCATCACCTCGCACAACATGCGCGAGGTGGAGCGGATGTGCGACCGGATCCACTTCATGGCCGAGGGCCGCGTCGTGGCCGCGGGCAGCGCCGAGGAACTGGCCGGCCGCTACGGGGCCGAGGACCTGGAAGAGGTGTTCCTGAAGGTGGCGCGCGGATGACGACACTGACCCTGCCCCCGCTCAGCCTGGCCGCCCGGCGCAGCCGGGTCCTCGGCGTGGTCCGCCGCGACTTCGCCGCGCTGCGGCGCAGCCCGATCCGCATGTTCGAGATCCTCTTCTGGCCGACGGTCGAGCTGCTGCTGTGGGGCTTCGTGACGGTGTTCCTGCAGTCGCAGAAGGTGCCGTTCGTGGTGGCGTTCCTGATCGGCGCGGTGCTGCTCTGGCAGGTGCTGCAGAAGGCGAGCAACGAGATCTCGATCGCCTTCCTGGAGGACATCTGGTCGCGCAACCTGCTCAACGTGCAGGTCAGCCCGCTGTCGAGCGTCGAGTACCTGGTCGGGCTGGTGCTGTTCTCGCTGGGCAAGGTGGCCTTCGCGGTCGCGGTGATGGCCGGGCTGGCCTACGCGCTCTACGGATTCGGGGTGACGAGCCTGGGCGTGGGGCTGGTGCCGTTCATGGGGGTGCTGCTCATGCTCGGCTGGTCGCTCGGGCTGGTCGGCATCGCGGCGGTGCTCCGCTTCGGCGAGAACGCCCAGGTGATCGCCTGGTCGCTGGTGTTCGTGGTGCAGCCGCTGGCCGGGATCTTCTACCCGGTGTCGGTGCTGCCCGAGCCGCTGCAGGCGGTGTCCTGGTTCCTGCCGGCCTCCCATGTGTTCGAGGGCATGCGCACGGTCATGGCGGGCGGCGCGGTGCCCTGGGACCGGCTGGCCTGGGCGGCCGGGCTCAACGTCGCCTACCTGGCAGCGACGCTGGGCCTGTTCGCGTGGGCGCTGAGCTACGCCCGGCGGCACGGCAAGCTGTCCCGGTTCGGCGACTGAAACGAGCCGGCGCCTTTACGTTGTAGATCTAGTAGGCGCGGCTCACATGTCGCCAAATTACTGGTAAATACTGGAACTACTGTTACGCTCGCGCCATGAGTGACCGGCTGGACCAGCTCGAGGCGCGGATCGACGAGCTCCGCGCCGGTGTGCGCCGGGCCATGCGGGTCAAGGACACGGCCACGGCCCGCGCCCTGCGCGCCGAGCTGCGCGCCGCCGAACGTTCCTGGGACACCCTGGTCACCGGCGGACTCGACGGCTCACCACGCGTGCCCGACGGCGCACCGCAGGGGCTGGTCACGGTCCGCGAGCAGGCGCACCAGGCGCTCACCCTGCTGGGCGCCCCCGCCCAGCCGAGGCTCATCGCCGCCGTGGGCGAGGCGTTCCTGGGCGGAACCCTCCGCGGCAGCCAGCTCACCAGCCTGCGGCGCGACGAGGAACGCTCCTTCGCGTCCTCCCCCTACGGCAGGCCGTACTACCTGTGCGCCGCCCTGACCGACCGCCTCGCCCCCGCCCGCGGGCTGCTCACCGTGAGCACCTGGCCGCTGGAACGCCGCATGGTGGGCCCGCTCAGTCCCCGCGTCGACTTCCTGACCTGCGCCATCGCGGTGGCACGGCACCTGTCGCCCGACCCGCGGGCCGCGCGGCTGCTGGCCCGGATGGCCCGCAACATCCCCGGCGGCGCGGCGGGCGACCTCGGCCCGCCCGACCCCGACCGGGTGATCGAGGCGGCGGCGAACGAGCTGGCCGTGCACGCCGAGCGCGACACGCGGGACCGCGCCGACCTGGCCGAACGCGCGACATCGCAGCTCGATGACCGGGCACGGCTGTTCGGCGGCACTACGCTGATCACCGTCGCCGGGGCAGCCGCCACCGCCGCGAACGGGGGCGCACCCACGGGCCCACCCGCGGGCCCATACGTGCTGGGCGCTCCCGACAAGGGCGCCGGGGCGACAGCCGCCAGGACGAAGACCAGGAACACACCCACGAGGGGCCGCCGATGAACCGGCTCGACGCGCTGCGGGGCACGACACCGCAGAAGCCGCACGACGCGCGCGCCATCGCCGCGCTCGCCGCCAACCCCGGCTGCGCGCGCAGGGCGCTCCTGGACGGCGCCGGCATCGACAAGGACGCCGCGGCCAGGCATCTGGGGTTCCCGGCGCCGTTCGGCCAGTCGCCGTTCGCGATCACGCGCGGCAACGTGTTCGAGGCGCTGGTGAAGGCCGACGGGTGCGCCGAGCTGCTGCGGATGCTGCGCGAGCTGCTCGGCCTGCCGATCGCCGAGGTCGCCTACCACGACGTGGAGAACGTCGGCGCGCACCTGCGCCACGCCCACACGCGCGCCCTGTTCGACCGGGCGGCCCGCGACGGCGGCGACGCGGGCACCGTGTACGACCATCCGCTGCTCAGCCTGGACATCGCCGGGCACACCGCCTACCTGGAGCCGGACGTGGTCGCCTTCCAGCTCGGCGGCCGGTTCCACATCGTGGAGATCAAGTCGTTCGCGGTGATCGACGGGCAGGCCGACCCTTCGGCGGTGGCCGCGGCGGCCCGGCAGGCCGCCGTCTACGTGCTGGCGCTGCGCCGGATGCTGCGGGAGCTCGGCCACGACCCGCTGCGGGTCGCGCACGACGTCGTGCTGGTCTGCCCCGAGAACTTCGCCAACCGGCCCGTCGCGTCGCCGCTCGACGTGCGCAGGCAGCTCGGCGTGCTCGAACGGCAGCTGTCCCGGATGACCGGGCTCGACCGGCTGCTGGACGGCCTGCCCGCGGACCTGACGTTCGACCTGCTGCCGGACGAGGACGGGCTGCCGACCCGGCCGGCCGCCGAGCTGGCCGACGCGCTGCGCGGGGCCACCGCCCGGTACGCGCCCGACTGCCTGTCGGCCTGCGACCTGTGCTTCTTCTGCCGCGACGAGGCCAGGCAGGAGGGCGCCACCGACCTGCTGGGCCGCCACGTCCGCGACGAGCTGGGCGGGGTCGCCTCCGTCGGCGAGGCGCTGGGCCTGGCCGACGGCGCCCGCGATCCGGCCGAGGGCCAGGAGGAGATCGCCCGCCTGCTCCGCAACGCCGAACGCCTGCGCCGGGAGTGCCTCGCATGAACGCCGTGCCGCGCCGCCGGGAGGGCCCGTCGTGAGCCTGCTGACCTCGCTGGCCCGGCTGCGGGCCCTGGACGAGGGCATCGCCCAGCCCATCGCGACCGTCCGGCACGTCCACCTGTCGGCGCGGCCGATGGTGTTCATCCCGCTCAAGCTCTCCGGTGAGGCCGCCGCGCCGCTGGCCGCCGTGCTGGGCACCGAGCGCGACCGGCCCCACCTGCTCGTCGTGACGCAGCCGCGCAACCGCGACCTGCGCTTCGCCTGGGCCGCCGAGCTGGCCGGGCTGCTCCTGCCGTACATCGAGGGGTTCCTGGCCGCCACGGAGACGGTGGAGCGCAGGAACGCCGACCCCTACGAGCGGGCGCTGGACGCGCCGCAACTGGTGCTGCCGAACCCGGCGGGCGTGGCGTTCACCCGGCTGCTGGGCCGATCGACACGGTTCCGCCGCGCCGACGGGCCCTACCCGGTGCCCGCGTCGGTGCCGCTGCTCGGCCGCTGGCTCACCTACTTCGGCGAGCGGGCCGCGTTCCCCGGCTCGTCGCTGATGCCGGCTGTGACCGAGGAGCTCGGCAGGCACTGGGCGAGCGGGCAGAGCGGGCTGGAGGACGCCAACCTCGCCGCGCAGCTCGGCTGGATCACCGAGGGGCCGAGCGACGACGCGGAGGACCCGCTGATCTGGCCGCCGGCGGGGCCGGCGACGGATCCGGGGTTCGACGCCGAGGTGCTGGCGCCCGCCATCGAGAGCGGGTCGGCCGAGCGCGTCACCGAGGCGCTGCGCACCCAGCTCGAACCCACCTGGCGCCTGATGTGGCGGGCGATCGACCTGCTCGCCGGCCTGCCCGAGGGCGCGAGCGTGGCGCAGCGGTGGGAGCACGACCGCGGCTCGTTCTCCGGCATGGCCGCCCAGCTCGCCGAGGGCGCGCCGCCGCAGGCCAGGCGTGACGGCGCGGTCGCGGCCGCCTCCCGGCTGGCACGTCTGGAACGTGCCCAGGCCGCCTACGAGGTGCAGCGCGCCTACGACGACCCACTGGTCATGGCCGAGCACCGGCTGACCGGCGAGGCGTTCGCCGGCGAGGTGGTCGAGACCGACCCCGAGCACGCCGAGGGTGAGGGCCGTTCCCGCAAGCTCCGCCCGCTCGTGGTGATCAAGACCGACGACCCCGTACGGCTGGCGCCCGGAACGGCGCTGGGCACCCCGCAGCGCCGGGCCCAGGGCGCCCAGCTGGTGTCGGCCCGCGACGGCCTGGTCACCCTGAAGATCACCAAGGGCATGGGCAGGGGGAGGACGCCCGCGCCGGGGTCGGTGCCCGAGGTCGGCGAGCGCGTCTGCTACACCTCCCTGACCGACGACTTCCAGGGCTCCGCCGCCCTGCCCGAGGCCGAGGCGACCCCCTGGACGCACGGCGGCCCGCCGCGCGAGTACGAGCCCGGCGACGAGGACGCCCGGGAGGAGTGGTCATGACGAGCCCCGCACACCCCGGCGCGCCCGAGCCCGTCAGCGGGCCCGAACAGGTCATCAGGGACGTGCTCGCCGACCTGCCGCGCCACCGCGGCGTGGTGGTCGACTCCCCGCCGGGGGCGGGCAAGTCCACGCTGGTCGTACGGGCCGCCGCGCACATCGCCGAGACCGGCGAGCCGCTGATGATCGTCGCCCAGACCAACGAACAGGTCGACGACCTGGTGGCGCGCATCTGCGACCGGCACCCGCGCCTGACCGTGGGAAGGCTGTCGGCGAGCGGCTACGTCGCGCCGCGGCGGATGCTGGAGCTGCCGGGAGTCACGGTGGGCACCCGCGTCCAGGATCTCGGCGATCCGGACATCGTCATCGCGACCGCGGACAAGTGGGCGTGGATCGCCGGACGGACGTGGCCGTGGGCCATCGTGGACGAGGCGTACCAGATGCGCTCGGACAAGCTGCTGCGGATCGCCGGGCTGTTCGACCGGGCGCTGTTCGTGGGCGATCCCGGCCAGCTCGACCCGTTCTCGATCGTCGACGGCGACCGCTGGTCGGGACTGTCGTGGGATCCGCTGCAGAGCGCGGTGTCGGTGCTGCTGCGCCACAACCCCGACCTGCCGGTGCACCGGCTGCCGGTGTCGTGGCGGCTGCCCGCCTCGGCGGCTCCGGTGGTGTCGCGGGCGTTCTACCCGTTCACCGGGTTCCGCGCGGGCACCGGGCCGCACGAGCGGCGGCTGGAGCTCGCCACGGGCGGCATGGGCACCGTGCACGACCGGGCCCTGGAGGAGGCGGCGCGGACGGGATGGGCCCTGCTGGAGCTGCCGAACCGGCACACCGTGCGCACCGACGGCGAGGCCGTGCGGGCCGTCGCGTCGCTGGCGGCGCGGCTGCT
>NZ_QNFZ01000111.1 GCF_003313395.1 Nonomuraea lactucae
CGGACCGCACCCGCGACCGTCCCCAGCGCCGCACCGCCGGGACGGTCGCCAGTCCCGCGGCGAGCGCGCCGGCCGCCATCGCGGTGCTGTGCAGGGCCGCGACCGCGGCAGGCAGGCGATGGTCGTGGCCGAGCAGTGAGATGGAGGGAGCGAACCCGTACAGGGCGAATCCGAGCACACCCATCTGCGCGTAGAGGCCGCCGGTCAGCCGATCTCTGACAATTCGCGCCGGATGGGGCCGGGCCGATCCAACGATGCCGTCGTCCACTGGACCAATCATGCCCGACCGGGCCCGCCGACGGCCGTCCCGGGCGGTCCCGGTGGCCGCCGGGGGCGCGTCGCGGGGGGAAGATGGTCGAGACGGCAGGCGCTCCACCCGCCCCGGCCTCGACTTCGGAGACCGGCCTGAGACCGGCCCGCCGTCGGCGAAGGGGCCATGACCATGCCAGCAGAGGAAGACCGTACCGGGGTCCGGCATCCGGTGTTCGCCAGGCTATACCCGCGGATCAGCCACCTCGTCGACGAGGCCGGCATCAGCGAGCGCCGCGGGCGGCTCCTCGCCGGTCTCACCGGGAGCGTGGTGGAGGTTGGCGCCGGCCACGGCCCCAACTTCGGCCTCTACCCTCCGGAGGTTTCCCGCGTGGTGGCCGTCGAGCCGGAGGCCACGTTGCGCGAGCGGGCCCGTGAGGCCGCCGCCGGGGCAGCGCTCGCGGTGGAGGTGCTGCCCGGCCTGGCCGAACGCCTGCCGGTGGCCGACCGCGGCGCGGACGCGGTGATCTTCTGCTGGGTGCTGTGCTCCGTACGGGATGTCGGCGCGGCGCTCGCCGAGGCCCGGCGGGTACTGAGACCGCATGGTGAGCTCCGGTTCCTGGAGCACGTGCGGGCCCCCACGACCGGCATGGCGAGATTCCAGGACGTGCTGGACGCCACCGTCTGGCCACGGTTGCTGGGCGGCTGCCACACAGGCCGCGACACCGAAGCGGCGATCCGGCGGGCCGGCTTCACCGTCTCCCGATTGGAGCGGTTCGTGTTCCCTCGGGTGCGCACCCCGATGTCGTTCCACATCATCGGCGTCGCCGCGCCACAGTGAGGCGGTCTGCACCGACGGCCGGCCCACGCGATCGGCAGGGTGGGCGACGCTCGCGCCGCCCTCAGGGGCCCGCCACGACGTTCTCCAGGGGCTCTCCGCTCCGGAGGTGCTCCAGTTGCCGTTCGACCAGCGCGGCGGCGCGGGCCGGCCAGCCGACGGAGCCGCCGCCGACGTGGGGGGTCAGGAGCAGGTTCGGCGCCCGCCACAGGGGATGGCCGGCAGGCAGCGGCTCCGGGTCGGTCACGTCCAGGGCGGCACGCAGCCGGCCGGTGTCGAGTTCGGCGAGCAGTGCGCCGGTCTCGACGATCGGACCGCGTGCGACGTTCACCACGATCGCCTGGTCGGGCAGCGCCGAGAGGAAGGCCTTGTCGACCAGGCCGCGGGTCTGTTCGGTCAGCGGCGTCGCGATGACGACTATGTCCTGTTCGCCGAGGCGGTCATAGAGGTCCGCGAGTGCCACCACTCCGTCCCTGGCGGTACGGGCGACGAGGAGGACCTCGGCGCCGAGCACGCTCAGCACGTCCGCGATCTTACGGCCTATGTCCCCGGCCCCGATGACGGCCGCGCGTTTGCCGGCCACGCTGGCCCGTTCGCCGGGGATCCACTGCCCGGCGGCACGCTGACGCTCGTAACGGGCGAGGTCGCGGACGTGGTGCAGGATGCCGGCGAGCGCCAGCTCGGCGGTCGTGGTGCCGTGGATGCCCTGTCCGGAGCAGAGCGTGACCGAAGGCGGGCGGACCTCAAGCCACGCGTCCGCTCCGGCGGTCAGCAACTGGATGACACGCAGTTCGGGCATCAGGGCCAGCCGCTCGGGGGGCATCGTGGTCAGCTGGTAGGGGGCGATCAGCAGGTGGGCGCGGTGCACGCCCGGCGGCGGCGGGGCGCCGTCCTCCCAGACGACGAGGCCGGGGACGTTCCGGCGTTCGAGCTCGGGGCCGAGCAGGGGTTCGGCGACACAGACCACGGTCACGGGGCTCCCGCCGATCTGCGCGCGATGGTACGCGGGGAGTCTTCCAGGGGCACGTAAGGGAAGTCGTATCCAAGACGCGCCGGGCCGCCGACGGCCAGCCCGGTCTCGGTACGCCAGCGCTCGTCGCACGCGATGCCCAGCACGACCAGGCGGTAGCCGTACCGCAGGGACTCGGTGGTCAGGGGCAGCCCGCTGGCCGCGTCCATGACCGTGATGATGTCAGGGGCCGAGGCGACGACTTCGCCACCGAGCCGGGCGACCAGATACTCGTTCTGAATGTCGATGGTCATCTGCGAGCCTGTGTCCGCCCCGATGCCTTCCAGGAGGAAGGTGCCCCGGACGAATCCGTCGATGATCTCCCGGTCGAGGCTGATGATCTTTCCTCGGAAGAGCTCGACGGCGTCGGTGAGCCGGGAGACGGCGCCTATGACCCGCTGCGGATCGCCGGCGGCCTCCCGCATGGCCTGGCCGATGGACCGTACGTGTGACAGGGAGCCCTCGATGACGGCGTGACGCAGGCGCGCGACTGTGGCCGAGTATCCGATTCCGGCGGCGGCGGCGCCGAACTTCACGGACACGGTCCTGGCGAGCGTCTCCGTCCAGACGTTGTTGGTCGCGTGGACGACCACGCTGTTGCCGTGTTCGTCGGCCACGACGGTGGGCGCCGCCGGGATGCCCTCCACGTTGAGAAGGGTCATGTCCATCTCGGGATAAGCGCGTCCCATGGTGTCCGCGTCGATGACCGGGATGTTCATCCGGGCCCCCAGAGCGAGGGGCAGGGTGGAGTTGATGCCGCCGATCTCGGCGGGCAGGAGAGCGGCGATCGGCGCGCCGAGAACCCGCTGCAGTTCCCTGGCCGCCACCGCGAGCTCGTCCCCGAACGGGAACTTCTCGAGGAAGGCCAGCGGCGCTCCGATGATGAACGGGCAGGCGACGACGGCGTCGTCGGGCAGGTCCCAGAGCGTCGTCAACCGGGGCGGACCGTACTGCCGGGTCATCTCGACGGCGCTGAGGGTCCCGCGGAACGGGTCACCGCCACCGCCTCCCGCCAGGACCGAGGAACCCCGTGCGATGTCCCTGAGAGCGGTCGTGTCGAGGTAGCTCACCGCGTGCTCCGATCATCGTTCAGCGGGCCCGCTGCCCGATCCCATTCGACGGGGTCGAGCCCGGCCATCAGGTCGAACCGGTTGAACGAGACATTACCGATCGCGCGGACCCGGACGCGGATCGCGACTCCGGCGAAATAGGCGACCGGCACCGTCTCCAGCTCCACGATCTCCACGGTGTCCGGATCCGCTCCCGCCGCGACGGCCTTGTCGATCGCCTCGACACGGCATTGGGAGACGGCCTGCTCCTTGGTCAGCGTCTCCAGGGAGAGGATCTTGTCCACCTCGCCGCTGGCCTGCGGGATGGCGGCACCCACGGCATTGGCCACCTGGTAGTAGCGCGGGCGGACGGTCTCGGTGACGTTGTCGATGCGATCGCTGTCGACGAGCAGCGATCCGCCGCCGACCAGTACGAGAGGAATCGGCTCGCCGCTGGGGCGGGCGGTGTCCAGGACACGGTTGACGTCCTCGTGCCAGCCGTCCACCGCCTGCCGGACCAGCTCGGGTTCGAGACCGGCGACCGCCGTCTTGTCGCCGAGGTCGCCCAGTCCGGCGGCGACGGCGACATCAGTGGCGGTGGTGACGCTGCCGCCGAAGACGTGCGCCTTCGACACGATTTCGTAGCCCACGGACTCCGGGCCCACGGTGACTCCCTTGGGGGTCCGCCGGATCAGGCTGCCGCCGCCGACCGCGATCGACAGGACGTCAGGCATGCGGAAGTTCGTCCGGACCCCCGCGACCTCCACCTCGGCCGGGGACTCGCGCGGGAATCCGTTGCTCAACGCGCCCACGTCGGTGGTGGTGCCGCCCACGTCGAGCACCAGGCACCTGTCCAGGCCGGACAGGAAGGCCGCTCCCCGCATGCTGTTGGTAGGGCCGGAGGCCACGGTACGTATCGGGTACCGACGGGCGAATTCCACGCTCATCACGGTGCCGTCGTTCTGGCTGATGAAGACCGGCACGTTCAGGCCGAACGCGGTGAGAGCACTGCTGATGTTCGCGAAACTGTGTCGGGCCAGCGTGGTCAGCGAGGCGTTGAGGATCGACGCGTTCTCCCGTTCCAGCAGTCCGAGCCGCCCGATCTCGTGGGAGAGGGTGACGGACAGCCCGGGAGCGGCCGACTGGATGATCTCAGCCGCCCTCCCCTCCACCTTCGGCGACACGGGCGAGAACACACTCGATATCGCGACGGCGACGATCCCCTCGGATTTGACGTCGTCGGCGATTTCAATGAGCTCGCGTTCGTTGATCGGCGAGATGTCCCGGCCGTCGAACTCGCTGCCGCCATGGGCGAGGTACGTCCTGAGGCCGACGGCGTCCCTGAGCTCGTCCGGCCAGTCGCACGCTATGGGAATGCTGGTGTTCGCCGGCAGGGAAAGCCGGACCGCCGCCACCCGCTCAAGCGATCTCCGCTCGATCAGGGCATTGGTGAACTGTGTCGTTCCGATCATCACCGCGGAAACGGATTGAGGCGAGTCTCCGGTCTGATTCAGCAGTTCGGCGACGGCGTCGATGGCTCCGCTGCCCACGTCGGCGGTCGTGGGGACCTTCACCCAGGCCAATATCTCCGAGTCGGACATCATCACCGCGTCGGTGTTCGTCCCTCCGACGTCGATCCCTATACGAATCGCCATTGACGACCTCTCGCTGTACTTAGAATGCCTTCAAATGCGGACTGCGCCCCACCTCGCCTGGCGATGAAACTACAGTCCGAGAGTTTCTCTCACAAGCACACGGCGTTGCGGTCGGGCCGTCCACACGGCTCCTGGCCGCAACACATGTCGCATGTCCGAGCCCGACCGCGCCCCGGCGTCGCCGACGCGATGATCCATCACCACCTGCACTTCCTTGCCCGCCGGCGCATGCGACCCGCCACAGACGGTATGACCCGGTGACGTTACGCAGCCGAAACGCATCGGTTGTTGCACGGCGCATCCGGCTTCGCCTACGCTCCCGTCTACAAGTCCACAGGTGGAATCCCACGCGATATCGGTCTTCCATGGAAAAGCCCCTTCAGGGGGGAGCGCAGGATGCACGAACAACTCGAAACACACGTGGAGGACCTGGCGGAGGAGCTCGGCAGAGGGATCATCGTCCTCGACGCGAACCGGAAGGTCCTGGCTTTTCAACTTTACGGCGACGATGCGATCTCCTTCGCCAAAGAAACCGTTCTCCGGCGCCGGCTCTCGGGCGACGCCATATTCACCGAGACGGCGGTCCTCGAATCCAAGAAATCGACCCGCCCCGCGGGGCTCCGCATCCCTCTGGTGCACCAAGGGGAGCACGTCGGCGACCTGTGGATTCTGGAGGGCGCGGAGCCGTCCGAAGAGGTGCTCCAGCGCGCCAAAGGCGAATCCGATGAAATAGCCAAACACCTGTTCCGCCAGCACGTGGTCAGAGGTTTCCGCGAGGCTTTCCGCAATGAGCTGGCCGGCGACCTGCTGTCGGGCAGCGAACGCGTACGCGAACGAGCGCTCAACGACCTGGTCTCCAACGACATCGCGTCGCCGGAAACCGCCGTCCGCGTCGTCACGCTCGCGTACCTGGCCGACGATCAGGTCGGGGCGCGGCAGGAGCTGGACGAGATCGTGGGGCGGATCCGGCGTTCCGCCCTTCCCGCCGCCCCGCTCGTCGTCCAGCGCGCCGACCATACCGCGTTCCTCGTTCTGGCCGCCTCCACGGACTGGGCCGTCAAGGAGTCTGATCGGGTGGCCAAGCACCTGGCCAACCTGATCGAGAACACCGGTCCTGACCAGCGTGATCGACTGCACCTGAGCGCCGGATCCCCCAGGGGTTCACTGCTTGAGGCGTACGTCTCGTACGAGGAGTCCCTGCTCGCCCGCGGGGTGCGTCCCGCGGGCGAGCCGGTGGCGTCGTGGCCGGCGCTCGGAGCGTTCCAGACGCTGCTGCTCATCCCTCGCCGCCAACGCTCCAAGCCCGACATCTGCCGACGGCTCGCGAACGTGGCAGGCGATCTGGATCACTTGCTGATCACGCTCGAGACCTTCCTGGACAACGCCGGCAACGTCCAGAAGACCGCCCAGGATCTCTTCGTCCATCGCACGACCCTGTATCACCGGCTGCGACGTATCGAGGTGCTTCTCGACGTCGATCTCGATGACGGCCAGGATCGCCTGGAGGCCCATCTCGGCATCAAGCTGCTGAGCCTCCTCTAGGCGTCCCCGGCGTCAGTCGGCCGTCTCGGACCGGTAGGTGTCGAACTCCTGGTCCCAGGAGGTCCCCTCACCCTTGACCAGCCAGTAGAGCTCCTTCAGCCAGGCGACCCGGCCGTCCTCCATCTTGGCGAAGGTCAGCACCTCGAGTTCGTAGTCGCCCTTGTCGCCGTTGGGGCCCTTGACGACGTGGTCGGCCGCGAAGTACTCGCCGTCGAAGCTCGCGTGCCGCACGATGACCTCGATCTGGTCGAGGTCGGGAAGGTTGCGGACCCAGTCGCAGTGGTGGCCGAGCATGTCGCGGGTGATGACGCGGGGACCGTCCTGACGCCAGAAATCGGGTGTCAGGTACTTGTCCAGCGCATCGGCGGTGGAAAGACCCGTCAGTCCCATGACCATCTCGTGGAGCAGGTTCTCCCACCACTGCTTCGCGCTGAGCCCGTTGATCTCTGCCATGTCCCTCTCCTTCAGTCGGTTTCCGCTACGCGGTGTTCTGGCTTCGTATGGTCGCCCGCTCAGTCGTGCTTGAGCTGCGCCCCGGTGATCCACATGACGATGTCCTCGATCGAGACCTCGGAGGTGGTGAGCATGGCGATCAGCCGCCCCTGGTGCAGGACCGCGATGCGGTCGCACCGCTCATGCACCTGGGGGATGTTGTGGCTGATGAGCAGCACTCCGAGGCCCTGGTTGCGGACCTCCGTGACGAGCTCGGCCACCTGCTGCTGCTCTTCGACGCCAAGGGCGGCCGTGGGCTCGTCCATGATCACCACCTGGCTCCCCCAGGCGACGGCTCGTGCGACGGCGACCGCCTGACGCTGGCCGCCGGAGAGGGCGTCGCACTTGGCCTGCACGGAGCGGACCGTGATGTTCAGCCGGGCGAGCTCCGCCTCGGCCACCCGGTCCATCTCGCGACGGTCGAGCACTCCGAGCAGCCCCAGCGGGCCGCGGCGCCGTCTCTCGCGTCCCAGATACATGTTCGCGGAGATCGTCAGGTTCGGCGCGAGCGCGAGGTCCTGGTAGACGGTCTCGATGCCCGCCTCCCTGGCGGCCTGGGGCGACCGGAACGTCGTGGGCCTGCCGGCGACGCTGATGGTGCCCGCGGAGGGCATGGTGACCCCAGAAAGGATCTTGACCAGTGTGGACTTGCCGGCCCCGTTGTCGCCGACGAGCCCGACGACCTCGCCCGGACGGATCTGCAGGCTCACATCGTGCAACGCGGTGACGCTGCCGTAGGACTTGCGGATGCCGCTCACTTCGAGGATGGGTTCGGCGACGGTGGTGGTGCTCATACTCCCTGCAACCCCAGCTTCGCGAGAATGCCCGTCTCGATCAGGTAGGCCGAGCCCTCCGGGACGGGTGGGGCCTTCTTGGGCGTGCTGCCGCTGAAGTAGGTGTCCACGTTCTCCTTGGTAAGGGTGTTCTGCGGGGCGACGGTGATCTCCGGCAGCTTCTTGCCGTCCTTGAGCGCGCGGGCCATCGCCAGTGTGTAGCCGGCCCAGTAGTCGAGGTAGACGGCTCCTTCGGAGACCCAGACAGGGTTCGTCCGCAGTTCCTTCAGTCCCGCGGCGCCGGATCCGATGGACGCCAGGAGACTGTTCTTGGCACGGCCGGCGGAGTTGAGCGCGCGCAGCGCTCCCTGGCCCATGTCGTCGTTGGGGGTGAAGACGGCCAGGTTCCGGTCGCTGGGGATGCCCTGGAGGGTGGCCTTGAGCGCGTTGAAGGTGCCTTCGATGGTTCCGCCGCCGTCGACCTGGAGGTAGTTGTCGCCGAGGCGGGTGGTTCCGGCGGTGATCTCGGACGCCTGCACCGGCTTGGCCCCCGGGAGGCTCTTGGAGAACGCCTCGAACCCGTGGGCGATGGCGCCGAGGGGGTTCGGTCCGGAGGCGGCGAAGTTCACCCCGATGTACGTGGTGTTCGTGGCGTCCCATCCGCGGGATTTCGCCGCCGCCGCGAGGTTGGTCCCGCCCTCCGTGCCGTACTGGCTGTTGGAGATGTTGAAGAACGAGCAGCCCGGGATCTCGGTGTTCATGGCGATGCACGGAACCCCGGCACGGTTGAAGGCCGCTCCCAGGGACTTGCCGACGCCCGCGTCGAGGGTCCAGTCGATGACGACGTCCGGCTTCGCGTTGGCGATCACCCGGGCGTTGGCGAGAGCCTGGGTTCCGGTGCCCTGGTTGTCGTGCACCTTCAGCGCGTAGCCGAGTTTCCCGGCGTAGGTCCGCATCGACTGGGTGATCCCGGCGAACTGGGCGGACTGGTCATTGGGGCTGGCGAAGGCGACGTCCAGCGATTCGCCCGCGGGGGCGCCGCCGTTCCCGGCGGCGGGTGTGCCGTCCGAGCAGCCGGCCGCGGCGATCACGCACAGTGAGAGCGAGGCGAGGGCCGCGGTCAGGCGGCCGAGGGAGTTCCGTGACCTCTTTCCTGGTGCACGCATCGTGATCACTCCTTTCCGTCTGAGTGGGCCGCCCGCATCAGCGTGGCGCGGGCGCGCGTGAGTCCGACCGCGATGAGCAACACCAGGCCGGTGATGATCTGCTGGTAGAAGGTGTTGATCTGGAGGAGGTTCAGGCCGTTGGCGATGACGCCGATGAGCAGCACGCCGAGGAACGTGCCATGGATGGCCCCGTAGCCGCCGTACAGGGAGGCGCCGCCCAGGATGACGGCGGTGATGGTCTGCAGCGGAATGGTGGAGTAGGAGGAGGGCGACCCCGCCTGGAGCTGGCTGGCCGCGACGACACCGGCGAGGGCCGCGAAGACGCCGCTCAGCACGTAGACCGAGATGGTGAGCCGGTCGACGTCGATTCCGGCGCGGCGCGCCGCCTCCCGGCTTCCGCCCAGCGCGTAGATGCGCCGGCCGAGGACGGTGACGCCGAGGACCAGCGACGCGATGACGACGATCATCAGGTAGATCACGACGTCCCAGGTGAGGCGGCCGAGCGCCGGGGCGGCCAGCACGGAGGCGGCGACGTCCTCGATCGGCGTGGTGATGCCGTTGTTGAACAGGAAGGCGGCTCCGCCGCAGACCGAGAGGGTGCCGAGCGTGGTGATCAGCGGGTTGATCCGCCCCTTGGTGATGATCAGGCCGTTGGCGAGGCCGACTCCCCCTCCCACGGCGAGCGCGGCGATGAGCGCGGTGAGCAGTCCACCTGGTCCGGAGCCCTGATTGGCGATGACCGCGAACAGCACACCGGTGAGAGGCAGGATGCCGCCGACCGACAGGTCGAATCCTCCGGAGAAGATCGCGAAGGACTGGCCGATGGAGGCGATGCCTATCACGGCGATGGTCTGCAGGATCGTGATGATGTTGGACATGGACAGGAAGTCGTCGGCCGCGGCGGTGAGATAGGCGCCGACCCCGGCGATCGCGAGCAGGAGGGTGAGGGTGGCCAGCGTGTCGTCGTTGATCGCGCCCGTGAGCCGCCCGAAGGGTCCTGTTGCCGGCCGGGACGCCGTGCCGGTGCGCAGCGTCCTCGACTCGGCGGGGACGCGAGGGGATTCGGCCCCGTGGGGCGGTGTGTGCATGGTCGAGGCGACCTGCCGTTCGGTGCTCATGCCGTGCTCCAGGCGCCTATCGGCCCCCGTGCGCGGGCCGTTGCGTGTTGCTCCAGGGGGACATAGGGGAAGTCGTATCCCAGGCGTGCGGGGCCGCCGACGGCGAGTCCGGCCTCGGTGCGCCACCGTTCGTTGCACGCGATGCCGAGGACGACCAGGCGGTAGCCGTACCGCAGGGACTCGGTGGTCAGGGGCAGGCCGCTGGCCGCGTCCATGACCGTGACGATGTCGGGCGCGGAGGCCACGACGCTGCCGTCGCGCCGCGCGACGAGGTACTCGTTCTGGATGTCGATGGCCATCCGGGAACCCGCGTCCGGGCCGGCGCCGTCCAGCAGGACGGTCCCCCGCACGAATCCGTCGACGATCTCACGGTTGAGATCGACGATCTTGCCTCGGAAGAGCTCCACCGCGTCAGTCAGTTCGGTGATGGACGCGATGACCCGCTCGGGGTCGCCGGCCGCTTCGCGCATGGCCCGCCCGATGGCGCGGACGTTGGACAGCGAGCCCTCGATGACGGCGTGACGCAGCCGCGCGACTGTGGCCGAGTATCCGATTCCGGCGGCGGCGGCGCCGAACTTCACGGACACGGTCCTGGCGAGCGTCTCCGTCCAGACGTTGCTGGTCGCGTGGACCACGACTCTGTTGCCGTGTTCGTCGGCCACGACGGTGGGCGCCGCCGGGATGCCCTCCACGTTGAGGAGGGTCATGTCCATCTCGGGGTACGCGCGTCCCATGGTGTCCGCGTCGATGACCGGGATGTTCATCCGGGCCCCCAGCGCGAGGGGCAGGGTGGAGTTGATGCCGCCGATCTCGGCGGGCAGGAGAGCGGCGATCGGCGCGCCGATGACGCGTTCCAGTTCCCTGGCCGCCACCGCGAGCTCGTCCCCGAACGGGAACTTCTCGAGGAAGGCCAGCGGCGCTCCGATGATGAACGGGCACGCCACGATCGCATCGTCGGGCAGTTCGCCGATGGTGATCACCTTCGGCGGGCCGTACTGCCTGGTCATCTCGATGGCGCTGAGCGTGCCGCGGAACGGGTCGCCGCCACCGCCTCCGGCGAGGACCGAGGAGCCGCGCGCGATGTCCCGCAACGCGGTGGCGTCGAGACGGTTCATCGAGAACCCCGTTCCTCGACGCCCGGCCGGCGTCCGCGGCCATGGCCGCCGGCGCTCTGGGTGGGGCCGGGCAGGATGGGATGGCGCCGGGCGGACTCCAGGCGCATCAGCGTGCCGTCGTCCGTGTCGGAGTACGTGCCTCCGACGTCGATCCCGATGCGAATCGTCATGGGTAACCTTTCGAGCCCTGGCGCGCTGGTCACAAGCCGCACTCGTCGAACTTGTCGGCAAACTATGTCGCCGGCGTCGCTCTCCATAAGCCGCAGAGCGTTGCGACGGGCGGCTTCAGATGCGGCCAGTCCGCAACACATGTAGCGGGGTCGCTCATCCACCCGCACTCGGAAGAGCTGGTGGGGCGGGCGGCAGCGCGGTCTGGGCGGACCGCTCGGCGCGGGCCGGGGGCTCGGGTGACTGACCCTGGAGCGCCGCGCCGGTGGCCGGGACCGCCCTGTCGGGGGGCGGTCCCGGC
>NZ_QNFZ01000112.1 GCF_003313395.1 Nonomuraea lactucae
CAGACGGGCTGGCCGGGCTGTCCGGGAGTGTTGCGCGCGATACGGAAACCGCCACCGTCGGCGATCCGCACGTAGTCACCGCGGTTGTCGCCGTCCAACTCCATGATGTCGGTGCGGCCCTCGGGCGTGGTCATGCCGGTGGCGATCACGCCCAGCGCCCGCCAGCCGGGCCCGGCCTTGGTCTGGTCGGGGTCGGCGGTGCACGACGGCAGACTTCCCGGCACCCCCGGAAGCGAACCGGTCGAGACCGGATCGCTGATCCAGCCCTTCTGCTCCACGGTCAAGAACGCCTCGTACCAGGCATGGGCCATCTTGCTGTAGCCGCTGTCGCCCGGATGCGCCGGCTGGGACAGGTCGGCGGTGGTCACCTCGTCCATCTCGACCAGCTGCACATGCTTGCCCTGGTCCTGGCGCTGCTTGACGATCGCGGGGATCCGAGCGTTGTAGGCGTCGATCCGCGGCTGCAACCCGTCCTTGGTGGCCGGCACCAACGTGGCCACCAGCACCGTCGCATCCGGAGCGTGGGCGAGCACCTGGTCGATCAGACCACCCAGCCGCTCCGGCGCCGTCGCGAGCTGGTAGTCCTGGTTCATGTCGTTGGTGCCGGCGTGCAGCGTCACCACGTTCGGACGGTACGCGGGCACCGCGCAGTCCTCCGCGTCCTTGTCGATCTCGTCGATCCGCCAGCCGGAATGACCCTCGTGATCGTTGTCCGCGAACGAGCCGTCGTCCAAAGACCCCACGAAATCGACATCGCGTCCCAGATACTTCATCTGGTCATACAGCGGTGCCCGATACCCCGCATTGGTGGAACTGCCCACACCATGAGTGATCGAATCACCCAGCGGCATCAACCGCACCTTGGCCTCGGTGACCGCGAAGCCACGCCCCTCTGCCGCCTCCAGCATTTTGTTAACGATTTTTTCCGCGACTTGCCCCATCTTCTGGGCGACCCAGCCCAATCCGTTTTTGATCGGGGTGCTGAACCAGCCGCCGATCTTCTGCGACAGGCGCGCGATGCCGCTTGCGGCGGAAACTATCAGACCGCGCATGTTGTTGATCATCCACGGTTTGATGAATCTGTCCCAGGCGGCGGCACCGATGCCGGCCAGGAGGGCGGCCACCAGAATCGCTATCATGACATCCGTTGTGCTCGGCTTCGGGCCGTCGGGATCCAACGAGGTGCCGACCGCCCAGCCGATGGCAGCGTTGGCGCCACTGCTGAAACTTTGGCACATTATAATGAACGCGGGCAACGCCCCGATGCACGCCCCAAAGACCAGGAGTTGCGCGGCGTATCCGGCTAGACTTGCTATGACAACCTTCAGCCACAGCGCCAGCTCGGCATGTACGTCTTCCTCCCGGATGACGAAGGTCACCCCGTCGGATCGCGCTTCGACATCGCCATCGAAATCGAAGTCGTCCATCCATTCAGTGTCTGAGGTCTGCGCTTCCAGGTGAGCCATCCCTGGCTCGGCACCCCGCCGGATGGCGTCGCTCAGGCGAATGTTCGGATCGTGCTGTTCCTCCACGGCCCTTGGGAACGTCTCGGGGTCCACGTTGTCGAAGGTGAAGTCGATCACCACATCGCCGTCGGCGACGTTCAGCGTCGACCCGGCGGCCTTGGCCTCCGCCCCGCACCTGATGCTTAGATTCGCGGCAGCTTCCGCCGCGGCTCTCGAGAACTTGGTCAGGCCGCAGGCGGACTGCGCCTGGGCGGGGACCTTGGAAAGGCTCAGGGTCAGGACGATCGCCATTGCGATCGCGACCAGGCGGGTGAGGCAACGGAAATTTTGCATGGACGTACCTCGGGTAGTGCAAGGACTCACTCCCGTCGAGCGCGGCGGGAGGGTCACGGCCCACGAGGACCCGTCAGACCTCCGACCGGCGCTGCGCGGCTCGACAGGCGATGCGCCGCCGCCAGGTTGGGGCCCGGCCAGAATGGTTCAACGAGCCATCCATATCACAGGCCACTTTCTGTCCAAGTTAACGCTCCGACCCCAGTGGTTAACTCGCCGTTCATGAACGCCGCCCCCACGGACGACCCTCAGAGTTCGTTCTCGGGCACCGAGTCGCTGACGCCGAGGCTGTCGCGGACGAACCCGAACTCCGCCTGCTCCGTGGCCGCCAGCAGCGAGACGATCTGCAACCGGGTGGGGGCGTGGATGACGGGGTCGAGTTCCATCAAGCCCTCTCCTCGATCTTCCGGGCCATCCTCCGGGAGATCCACCAGGCGACCATGGGACCTGTGACGGCCATCGACACGGTCATCGCGAGCGCCGCGACGGTGCGCGCGTACGGCACGTCGAGGGGTGCCGGTTCGGTGACGGCCTGGACTCCGGTCACGAAGGCTCCCACGCCGACCACGTACCAGGTGGGGAACCAGGGCTGGGAACGGATGGCCTTGGTCTGCGTCTCACGGATGGCGGCCAGGCTCCGTGCTGCTTCGTCCGGGTTCATGGGGGCTCCTCACTCCTGGAGAGCGGGCGGTCAGCCGTGGAAGCGGGAGCGGATGCCGGTGAGGCGGCGCAGGACGTCCCACCAGAAGGGGGCGCCGAACAGCAGCGCCACGTACGTGAGCAGGTAGCCCGGCCAGTGGCTGAGCGTGGTGAGCCGGTTCCACCAGGCGGCCCCGTTCCAGTGGACGCTCGGGTCGCCCTCCTCCGGGATCGAGACGCTGACGATCGCGTGGTCGAACATCGCGACCAGGGCCGGCTGGCTGAGCGTGTCGGTGATGCAGGGCACCGGATCGGACTGCTCGCACCGCGCCTTGAGCGCGCCGTACGCGTCGGCCCCGGCCCCGGCCACGGCGGTCACCGAGGCGCGGAAGGCGTTGTCGCGCAGCAGCGTCTTGCCGTACTCGAGCCCGTCCATGGTGAACAGCAGCGTCACGAACAGGCCGAGGACCGCCACCACCCACTTGACGTACCTCTTGTACAGCATCGACAGGCGGTGCATCTCGCCGTCGAACCACGTCTCCACGCCCTGCCTGAACCGGTCGAGGTCGCGCTGCGCGGTCTCCCACACCCCCCTGAGATGGCCGTGGAGGGGGCTGCCCATCGCCTTGAGCTTGTCGAGCAGGCCCTCGACGCCGCGCTCCTCGGCCGCCGCCATCTCCATCAGGGCGACGGCGAAGCGGCCGGGAGGCAGGTTCGCGATGCTGGTGCGGCCCCGCGTAGGGTGGTCGATCTCGCGGACCCGCTGGTAGAGCAGGTTCGTCATGGCGTCCTCGGCCTTGGTCTCCTGGGTGGGGAGCTCGGCCGCCTCGGGGGGCGCGGGCTGGTCGCTGTGCGCGGGGCGGGGGTCGCGCGCGAACGGCAGCGCGGCGAACACGTCCCGCACCCTGGCGGGCAGCCACGACCTGCCCTCGGCGTCGCTGCCGTCCATGGTGTCGCGCAGGTACGCCCACAGGAACTTGCTCCTGATGGCGAGCACCCTGACGAATGCCTCGTTCAGCCCGCTCACCAGCAGTGACAGCAGCAGGAAGGACAGCACGAGCCCTAAGGCGAGATCCACATAAATCGACAGCAAAGCGATCACCCCCGCGCCTTGATACACCCGTCGGCGCGTTCGTCGCAGCGGAACGCGCCAGATGGGGCGAAGCCGTCAGGAGCCGTAGAAGACCCTGTCCACGACCTGGCGGGCGCGGCGGGTGACGCGGCGGTAGTCGTCGAGGAAGTCCTCCGAGCCGTCCGGCGGGTAGCCCAGGGTGCGGGCGAGCAGCCTGCGTTCGCGGGCGTCGCCGGGGATGCTGTCGCCCGGCCGTCCCCGTACGAGCATGATGGCGTCCCTGATGCGGGAGGCGAACCGCCAGGCCTCCTCCAGCACCACCTGGTCGGCCTCCTCCAGCAGCCCCTCCGCCACCGCCGCGCGCATGGCCTGCAGGGTGCGGGTGGTGCGCAGCTCGGCCACGGAACCGGCGTAGCGGAGCTGCAGGAGCTGGGCCACCCACTCGACGTCGGACAGCCCGCCCGGCCCGAGCTTGGTGTGCAGGGCGGGGTCGGCGCCGCGGGGCAGGCGTTCGGCCTCCATCCTGGCCTTCAGGCGCCTGATCTCGCGGACGGCCTCCTCCTGCAGGCCGCCGGCGGGGTAGCGCAGCTCGTCGACCATCGAGGTGAACGCCTCTCCCAGCGTGACGTCTCCGGCGGAGAAGCGGGCACGCAGCAGCGCCTGCGACTCCCAGGGGGACGACCAGCGCGCGTAGTAGGCCTCGTAGGAGGCGAGGGTGCGCACCAGGGCGCCCTGCCTGCCCTCGGGGCGCAGGTCAGGGTCGATGAGCAGGGGCGGGTCGGGGGCGGGGAGGCTGAGCAGGCGGCGCAGCTCGTTCGCGATGGCGAAGGCGGCGTCCGACGCCGCCCGCTCGGGCGCGCCCGGCTCGGGCGAGTGGACGAACATCACGTCCGCGTCGCTGGCGTAGGAGGACTCCATGCCGCCGAGCCGGCCCATGGCGATGACGGCGAACCTGGTGGGCGGCTCGGCGCCCCGGTCGGCGCGCACCTTGCCGATCGCCGCGTCCAGCGCCGCCTGGATGGTCACGTCGTTCAGTGACGACAGCGCCACCCCGACCTGTTCGATGTCGATGAGGCGGAAGATGTCGGCGACCGCCGTGCGCAGCAGCTCCCGGCGGCGCAGCGCCCGCACGGCGGCGACCGCGCTCTCGGCGTCGGCGCTCTCGGAGTCGGAGGCGTGGCGGGAGACGGCCGCCGCCGCCTCCGTCCGGAGCGACTCCGGCGCCCGTACCGCGAGGTCGTCGTCGGAGCCGAGCAGCGCCACGGCGTCGGGGGCGTGCATGAGCAGGCCCGTGGCGTAGCGGCTGGTGCCGAGGACGCGCGCCATCCGCGAGGCCACCGCCGTCTCGTCACGCAGCAGCCGCAGGTACCACGGCGTGGCCCCGAGCTTGTCGCTGACCTGGCGGAAGCCGAGCAGCCCCGCGTCGGGATCGGGCGCGTCGGCGAACCACCCGAGCATCACCGGCAGCAGCGTGCGCTGGATGGCCGCCCGCCGCGACACGCCGGAGGTGAGGGCGGCGATGTGGCGCAGCGCCCCGTCGGGGTCGACGTAGCCGAGCGCCCGCAGCCGGGCCGCCGCGGCGGCGGGCGACAGCCGCGCCTCGCTCTCGGGCAGCCGGGCCACCGCCTGCAGCAGCG
>NZ_QNFZ01000127.1 GCF_003313395.1 Nonomuraea lactucae
GCGATGATCCCCGCCGCGTTCGTCCACCTCGACGCCTTCCCCGTACTCCCCAGCGGCAAGCTCGACCGCGAAGCCCTGCCCGCCCCCGACCCGGCACCAACCGCCACCTCCCGGCTCGCCCCCCGCACCCCCACCGAGGAGAGGCTCGCCGCCATCTGGGCAGACCTGCTCGGCCGCGACCGGGTCGGCGTCACCGACGACTTCTTCGCCCTCGGCGGCCACTCCCTGCTCGCCCTGAGACTCGTGGCCAGGCTCCGCGAGGCGTTCGGCGCGGAGGTGCCGCTGCGCCGCTGCTTCGAGACCCCCACCATCGCCGGCCTGGCCCCCCTCCTCGACGCGCGCGACGCCCCCGAATCCACCACGGCCGCGCCCCTGGCCATCCCGCCCGCCCCTGTGGGCCCCGCGACGCCCTCACACGCCCAGACCCGTCTGTGGTTCCTCGACCAGCTCGACCCCGGCAACCCCGCCTACAACGTCGCCTGGGCCGAACGCCTCACCGGCCCCCTCGACACCGACGCGCTCACCGGCGCGTTCGACGCCCTGGTGGACCGGCACGACGCCCTGCGCCTCGTCATCACCGGCGACGACGGCGAACCCCTCCTGCGCGAAGGCGCCCACCGGCCCCGGCTGGCCGTACGAGACCTCTCCCACGACCCCGACGCCTCGGCGGACACCGGACGCGAGGAGGCCCGCCACCGCTTCGACCTGGCCGAAGGCCCCCTCGTCCGGGCACTCCTGGTCACCAGGGCGCCCGACGAGCACGACCTGTTCCTCACCCTGCACCACGTCATCGCCGACCGATGGACCCTGTCCATCCTGCTGCGCGACCTGATGCTCCTCTACCAGGCCCGCACCACGGCAGAGACGGGTGCGGGCGGGCTGCCGGAGCTGACCAACGGGTACCGCGACTTCGCCGCCTGGCAGCGCGCCCGCGCCGCCGCCCGGACCGGCGCCCTCGCCTACTGGAAGGACGCCCTCGCCGGCCTGCCCGACACGCTCGACCTGCCCGCCGACCGCCACCGCCAAGGACTGCCCGGCCACGACGGACGCCGCCTCACCTTCTCCATCGACGCCCACACCGTCACCGCCGTCCACGCCCTCGCCCGCACCCGGCAGGCCACCCCCTTCATGGTGCTCCTCGCCGCCCTCCAGGCCGTCCTCGCCCGCTACACCGGCCACACCGACATCCCCATCGGCACCCCCGTCTCCGGCCGCGCCCACCCTGCCGTGGAGAACATGGCCGGCCTGTTCCTCAACACCCTCGTGCTGCGCGGCGACCTGTCCGGCGACCCCACCTTCGCCGAACTGCTCCACCGCACCCGCGAACGCGTCCTCGACGCCCACGACCACGCCGAGCTGCCGTTCGAACTGCTCGTGCAGGAGCTCGCCGAGGAGCGCAGCCTCACCCGCAACCCGCTGTTCCAGGTGATGTTCGCCTACCAGAACGTCCCCCCGGCCCCGCCCGAGACGGCCGGCATCCGCCTCACCACGCTCGACATCGACCCCGGCGTCACCCAGGTCGACCTGCACCTGATCGTCGAGGAGGCCGGCGACCGCCTCACATGTGTGCTGCACTACGCCACCGACGTCTTCGACCACGACCGGATGGAGCGCTTCGCCGACCACCTGCGCGCGTTCCTGTCCGCCGCCACGGCCGACCCCGCACGCCCCGTGACCGGCATCCCCATCCTCACGCCGGCCGAGCTCGGCACCATCCGCACGGCCAACGCCACCGACGTCCCGCTGGAGCCGGGCACCCTGCCCGGCATGCTCGCCGCGCAGGCGCGCCGCACCCCGCACGCGCCCGCCCTCGGCCACGACCACCCCCAGGACCCCCCCGACAACCGCGACGGCACCCCGGCCCGCCAGAAGTGGCTCACCTACCGGCAGTTCACCGCCAACGTCAACCGCCTCGCCCGTCACCTGCGCGCCCGCGGAGCCGGACCCGACCAGCCCGTCGCCGTCTGCCTCGAACGCGGCCCCGACCTCGTCACCGCCGTCCACGCCGTCGTCGCCGCCGGCGCCGCCTACGTTCCGCTCGAACCCGACCACCCCGCCGAACGGCTGGCCGCCATGACCGCCGACGCCGGCGCCCGCATCGCCATCACCACCACACCCGCCTCCGGCCACCTCCCCGCCCACCTCACCCAGGTGCTGCTCGACCGCGACGCCACCGCCGTCGACGCCGAGGACGCCGGCCCCCTCGACCTCGACATCCACCCCGACACCCTCGCCTACGTCATCTTCACCTCCGGCTCCACCGGCCGGCCCAAGGGTGTCGGCGTCTCCCACCGGGCGATCGTCAACCGGCTGCGCTGGATGCAGGACACCTTCCGCCTCACCCCCGACGACCGCGTCCTGCACAAGACCCCCTTCTCCTTCGACGTGTCCGTCTGGGAACTCTTCTGGCCCCTCAGCGCCGGAGCCGGACTCGCCGTCGCCCGCCCGCACGGCCACAGCGACCCCGCCTACCTCGCCGCCCTCCTCGAAACCGAGCGGATCACCACCGTCCACTTCGTGCCCTCACTGCTCGACGCCTTCCTCGACGAACCCCGCCTCGCCGCGCGCCTGCCAGCACTGCGCACCGTCGTCTGCTCCGGCGAGGCCCTGCCCGCCGACCTCGCCCACCGCTTCCACGAGCGCCTGCCCGGCACCGAACTGCACAACCTGTACGGCCCCACCGAGGCCGCCGTCGACGTCACCTGGCACCCCTGCGCGCCGGGGGAGCGGCGTATCCCCATCGGCCTGCCGGTCGCCAACACCCGCCTGGAGATCCTCGACCAGCACCTCCACCGCGTTCCCACCGGCGTGCCCGGCACCCTGTGGATCGGCGGCGTCCAGCTCGCCCGCGGCTACCTCAACCGCCCCCGCCTCACCGCCGAACGCTTCATCCCCGACCCCCACGGCCCACCCGGCGAACGCCTCTACGACACCGGCGACCTGGCCCGCCGCCGCCCCGACGGCGCCATCGAATACCTCGGCCGCACCGACCACCAAGTCAAGATCCGCGGCATGCGCGTCGAACCCGGCGAGATCGAGACCGTCCTCGCCACCCTGCCCGGTATCCGCGCCGCCGCCGTACACACCGTCGAGGACCCCGCCGGCCTGCGCCTGGCCGGCTACGTCGTCGCCGACGGCACCACCACCGAACCCGACTGGCGCCGCCACCTCGCCGACCACCTGCCCGACCACATGATCCCCACCACCTGGGTGACACTCGACGCCCTGCCCGTCACCCGCAGCGGCAAGCTCGACCGCAACGCCCTGCCCCGGCCCCTCACGGCCGCCGCACCCGGCCACACCCCGCACGCCACCCTCGACGGACCCGCCGAACACGCCATCGCCGACGCCTGGCACGCCGTCCTCGGCCACCCCCACCCGTCCGCTCACGACAACTTCTTCGCCCTCGGCGGCGACTCCATCCGCAGCCTCAAGGTCGTCGCCCGGCTCCGCGACGCCGGCTACGCCGTACGGCTCGAACAGCTCTTCCTCCACCAGACCATCCGCGAGCTCGCCGCCCGGCTGCGGCCCGGCACCACCGGCGAGCCCGCCACCCCGCAGGCCACCCCCTTCGGCCTGCTCAACCCCGACGACCTGGCACGAATGCTGGAAGGCGACGCGCGATGACAGCGACCACGGGGGCCGCGCACGGCCTGGAAGACGCCTACCCTCTGGCCGCCCTGCAGGCCGGAATGCTCTACCACAGCGCCTACGAACCCGACGCGCCCACCTACCACGACCTGACCACCATCACCCTGCGCGGCGCCTACACCCACACCGCCTTCACCGCCGCCCTCGCCGAGGTCACCGCACGCCACCCCGTGCTGCGCACCTCCATCGACCTCACCGGCTTCAGCGAACCCCTCCAGTTCGTCCACCGCGCCGCCACCATCCCGCTGGAGGTCACCGACCTCACCGCCGACCCCGACCCGGGCGAGCGACTGCGCGTCTGGACGGAACAGGAGAAACGCCGCCCCTTCGACTGGTCCGCCCCGCCGCTCGCCCGCACCCACATCCACCTCCTGCCAGGCGGCCTGTACGCGTTCAGCCTCAGCTTCCACCACGCCATCCTCGACGGCTGGAGCGTCGCCGCCCTCGTCACCGAGCTGTTCCGCCGATACCACGCCCACCTGCGGCACGAACCCCTCCCGGTGACCCCGCCGCCGGCGGCCTTCCGCGACCTGGTCGCCACCGAACGCGCCACCATCGCCTCCCCGGACGCCCAGCGCTTCTGGCAGGCCCAGGTCGCCGACGCCCCCGACACCCGCATCCCCCGCCTGCCCCACACCGGCCCCCACACCGAGAGCGCGGGGGAGGAGCGCACCGTTCACGAGGAGCGCACCGTCCACCTCGCCCACCACCCGCTGCCCGCCGACCTGCTCGACCGCCTCCAGCAGACCGCCCGCACCCTCAGCGTGCCGCTGCGCACCCTGCTGCTCGCCGCCCACCTGCGCGTCCTCGCCCTCCTCACCGGCGACAGCGACGTCATGACCGGCCTGGTCACCCACAGCCGCCCCGAGAACGAGGCCGGCGAAGAAGTGCTCGGCCTGTTCCTCAACACCGTGCCCCTGCGCCTCGACGTCACGGCCCCCACCTGGGCCGACCTCGTCCGGCGGGTGTTCGACGCCGAGGTCGCCCTCCTGCCGCACCGGCAGTATCCGCTGTTCGACATCCAGCGCGCCGCCGGCCGCTCACCCCTGCTCGACGCGCTGTTCGACTTCCGCGACTTCCACGTCTACCGCGGCATGCCCGGCACCGACATCGTCGACCAGCAGTTCTTCGAACAGACCGACCTGCCGTTCACCGCCGGCTTCACCCGCTCCCGCCACCACGGCGGCTTCGACCTCGCCATCACCTACGACGCCGCCCAGTTCACCGCCGCCCAGATCGGCCACATCACCGGCCACTACCTGACCGCCCTCCACCAGGCCACCGACCCCGCCGCCGACCCCCGCCCCACCGGCCCCCACCTCGCCCGCGACAGCGCCGCCGTCGAAGGCTGGAACGCCACCGCCCGCCCGTACGACAACGCCACCACCCTGCACCGCCTCTTCACCGCCCAGGCCGCCCGCACCCCTACCGCCCCCGCCGTCGTCCACGACGACACCCGGCTCACCTACCGGCAGCTCGCCGACCGCGCCCGCGCCGTCACCGCCCTGCTGCGCGCCGCCGGCACCCGCCCCGGCGACGTCGTCGGCGTCTGCCTCGAACGCGGCCCCGACCTGCTGCCCGCCCTTCTCGGCGTCCTCGGCGCGGGCGCCGCCTACCTGCCGCTGGAACCCGGCCTGCCACCCGAACGCCTCACCTACATGATCGGCGAAGCGGCCGCCCGCACCGTCCTGGCCGACCACCGCACCGCGCCCCTCCTGCCGGACGGCGCCGCCCTGCCCCTCGACACCCCCGCACCCGACGGCCACGACGCCGACGAGCTGCCAGCCGACATCCACCCGGACACCCTCGCCTACGTCATCTTCACCTCCGGCTCCACCGGCCGGCCCAAGGGTGTCGGCGTCTCCCACCGGGCGATCGTCAACCGGCTGCGCTGGATGCAGGACACCTTCCACCTCACCCCCGACGACCGCGTCCTGCACAAGACCCCGCTCTCCTTCGACGTGTCCGTCTGGGAGCTCTTCTGGCCGCTCATCACCGGATCGACCCTCGTCGTCGCCCCGCCCGACAGCCACAAGGACAGCGCCCACCTCGCCCACCTCATCACCGACCACCACATCACCACCCTCCACTTCGTCCCGTCCATGCTGGAGCTCTTCCTCGACGAGCCCGCCCTGCCCACCACCCCTCGCCGGGTCATCTGCTCCGGCGAGGCCCTGCCCGCCGACCTCGCCCACCGCTTCCACGAGCGCCTGCCCGGCACCGAACTGCACAACCTGTACGGCCCGACCGAGGCCGCCATCGACGTCACCTGGCACCCCTGCGCGCCGGGGGAGACCCACATCCCCATCGGCCGGCCCATCGCCAACACCCGCCTGGAAGTCCTCGACGCCCACGGCCACCGCGTCCCCATCGGCACGCCCGGCGAACTCTGCCTCGGCGGCGTCCAGCTCGCCCGCGGCTACGTCAACCGCCCCCACCTCACCGCCGAACGCTTCATCCCCGACCCCTACGGCCCGCCCGGCGAACGCCTCTACCGCACCGGCGACGTCGCCCGCTGGCTCCCCGACGGCGAGATCCAGTACCTCGGCCGTACCGACTTCCAAGTCAAGATCCGCGGCCAGCGCGTCGAACTCGGCGAGATCGAGGCCCACCTCACCACCCACCCCGGCGTCCGCGCCGCCGTCGTCACCCTCCACGACGACCGCCTCGCCGCCTACCTCGTCCCTGCCACCGGCCCGGCAGACAGCCCTGCCACCGGCCCGGGAGACAGCCCTGCAGACAGCCCGGCAGACAACGCCACGGCAACGACGGACCTCGACACCCGCGCCCTCACCGCCGCCCTGCACACCCACCTGCGCACCCACCTGCCCGACCACATGATCCCCACCAGCTGGACCACCCTCGACAGCCTCCCCACCACCGCCAACGGCAAGCTCGACCGCGCCGCCCTGCCCACCCCCCACGACACCGCCGACCGCGCCCCCTACATCCCGCCCCGCGACCCCTTCGAAGCCCGCCTCGCCACCCTCTGGCAGGACACCCTCAACATCGACGCCATCGGCGTCCACGACGACTTCTTCGCCCTCGGCGGCCACTCCCTGCTCGCCCTGCGCCTCACCATGCGCCTGCGCAAGGAACTCGGCCGCACCGTCCCCCTGTCCACCGTCCTCACCGCCCCCACCATCGCCCGGCTCGCCGCCCAACTGCGCCGCCCCGCCGACAACGACGCCCCACCCGAACGCGTCATCCCCCTGCGCCCCGGCGGCGACCGCCCACCGATCTTCCTCTTCCACGCCCTCGGCGGCCAGGTCTTCCGCTACCTGCCCCTCACCCGCCACCTCGGCCCCGACCAGCCCGTCTACGCCGTCCAAGCCGCCGGCCTCGCCCCCGGCGAACAGCCCCACACCACCCTCGAGGAGATGATCGACGACTACACCGCCCACCTCCTCAAAACCCGCCCCCACGGCCCCTACGTCCTCGGCGGCTACTGCATCGGCGGCAACATCGCCCTCGAGACCGCCCGCCGCCTGCGCGCCATGGGCGAACACGTCCCCCTCGTCGTCCTGTTCTACTCCGACGCCGACGAACCCGTCCTGCGCGCCTCCCTCGAAGACGACGCCGTCCTGCTCACCCACGCCCTCGCCGGCGGCAACATCCAGGTCGACCTCGACTCCCTGCACCGCATGGACCCCGAACAGCGCCTGCTCACCGTCATCGACGCCGCCTCCCGCGCCGACACCCTCCAGCCCGACACCGCCGACCTCCACCAGGCCCGCCGCTTCGTCAACGTCTTTCGCGCCAACGCCCACGCCGTCGGCCACCACCGCCACGACCCCTACGACGGCGACGTCCTGCTCTTCTCACCCACCACCCCCGCCACAGAACCCGACGACATGGGCTGGCGCGCCGTCATCACCGGCGACCTGCGCATCTCACCCATCCACGGCGAACGCTTCTCCGTCCTGTACGAACCAAGAGCCGCCCAGGCGGCCGCCGAGCTGAGAAAGTGCACCGACCATGGCCTCACCCAGCACTGAACCCGCCACCGACCCCCCCACCACCCTCCGCGGGAACAACGACTTCCTCAAACTGTGGGCGGGACAGAGCCTGTCACTCATCGGCTCGCAGGTCACCGTGCTGGCCATGCCCATCGTCGCCTACCTGCTGCTGCACGCCTCCGTCGCCGAGATGGGCATCCTCGGCGCCCTCGCCCGCCTGCCCATGGTGCTCTTCCTCGTCGTCGGCGTCTGGGTCGACCGCATGCGCCGCCGCCCCGTCCTCATCGTCAGCGACAGCGTCCGCGCCCTCATGCTCGCCACCGTCCCCCTGTTCTTCCTCCTCGACATGCTCACCCTCTGGTGGCTGTACGTCGTCGTCTTCGTCATGGGCGTCTTCGGCGTCCTGTTCGAGATCGCCTACCGCTCCTACCTGCCGGTCCTCGTCGCGCCCGAACACCTCGGCCAGGGCAACAGCCACCTGCAGCTCAGCGACTCCATCTCCAAGGCCGCCGGCCCCAGCCTCGCCGGCGTCCTCATCGCCGCCCGCTCCGCACCCCTCGTCATCCTCGTCGACGTCGCCAGCTACGCCCTGTCCGCCCTCTGCCTGCTCCTCATCCGCAAACGCGAAGACCCCACGGCCCCCGACAGCGGCGCCTCCATGCTCACCGCCATCCGCCACGGCCTCGGCTGGGTCATGACCCAACCCCTCATCCGCCCCCTCGCCATCGCCAGCGCCGTCTACTCCTTCTTCGACATCGGCATCCTGCAGACCCTTTACATCCCCTACGTCGTCGGCAGCGTCGACATCCCCGCCGGCTGGGTCGGCGCGGTGCTCGCCGTCGGCGGCATCGGCGCCATCATCGGCGCCTGGCTGTCGGTCAGGCTCATGAAACGCCTCGGACCCGGCCCCACCATGCTGTGGTCCACCGTCATCGGCAACAGCGCCCTCATCCTCGTCCCCCTCGCCGGCGGCCCCCTGTGGCTCGCCGCCACCACACTCGGCCTCTCACAGCTCCTCGTCGGCCTGTGCGCCCAGGTGTTCGTCGTCAACAACATCACCGTCCTGCAGTCCGCCACTCCTCGCGAACTCACCGGCCGCGTCATCGCCACCATCTGGGCCATGGGCCTGGTCCCCGCCCCGCTCGGCGCCCTGGCCGCCGGCCTGCTCGGCCAAGCCTTCGGCATGCGCCCCGTCGTCCTGGTCGCCGCGCTCGCCGGCGCGCTCATCCCCATGGCCGTGCTCGCCCGCTCGCCCATCCCGAAGCTTCGCAGCGTCCCGGAAACCCCCATCACCGCGTGACCCCTGATTAGCCGCCGCCGCCCGCCCTCCCAAACTGAACACCCCGACTGCTCAAGACACGGCGAAACCGCGCGCCTAGCGTCACTCCCATCTTCTTGGAAAGGAGGGGAGACCATGAAGGCGATCAAGGTGCGCAAGCTCGACAAGCTCGAGACCACGAAGGTCCGCGTCCTCCTCATCTTCTAGGGGACAGTCCCAGGGCCCGCCCGGCGCATGGCGGGCGGGCCCTGGGACACCATCCACACCCTTCGCAACCCCCAACGCCGTGAGGTCACCGCCGTGCTCAAACCCAAGATCAAAGACGCCCACCGTCCCATTCCCCGCCCCAACGGAACAATCTGGATCGGCAGCATCCAGTACGGCCTCGGAACCGAACTCGACGACGGAACCGGCCTGGTATGGCCCATCTGCCGGCGCATGGACGGGACACTCAGCCGCGACCAGCTCATCACCGCCGTAGCGGCAGAGCACAGCGCGAAAACCACCGACATCGAAGAAATCGTCGACTTCCTGATCCAGTCAGGCTGGGTGGAAGACCTCGGAGCCGCCCAACCGCCCACCATGACAGCCCGCGAACTCGAACGCTACGAACGCAGCGTCCAATTCCAGTCATGGATCGACGCCACACCACGATCGAGCCGATACGAACTCCAGAACCGCCTCAAGACCAGCAAGGTCACCATCCTCGGAGTCGGCGGCATCGGCTCAGCCGTCGCCTCCAGCCTCGTCGCCTCCGGCGTCGGCCACGTCCACTGCGTCGACTGCGACGAGGTCGAACTCACCAACCTCAACCGGCAACTCCTCTACACCGAAGCCGACGTGGGACGCCGCAAGGTCGAAGTCGCCGTCGAACGGCTGCGCGACCTCAACCGCGACATCCAGGTGACCGGCACCGACACGACGCTGTCCAGCCCCGACGACATCGTCGCCTCGATACGCGGATCAGACGTCTTCCTGCTCTGCGCCGACATCCCACACGAGATCGTCCACTGGGCCAACGAGGCCATGCTCCGCGTCGGCATACCACTCGTGATCGGCTCCTACACAGGACCGATGCTCTGCGTCGGCACGCACATCCCCAGAGTGACAGGCTGCCACGAGTGCATGCTCGCCGGCGAGCGGGAACGGCTGGGCACCAGAGGCGAGGCCGACCTGCTGGACGCCGAGCACGACATCCCCGGCTTCAACCCCGTCATGGCCCCCACCGCGCAGATGACCGGCCACTTCGCCGCCATGGAGACCCTCTTCCTGCTGTTCGGCATGCCCGTCCAGACCGCCGGACGCAGAATCCACCGCAACTTCCTCGACTACGACCACCAGTACTACATCGAGGCCGAACGCCGACCCGGCTGCCCCGCATGCGGAGACGACCCGGACCTGGCGGGGTGAAGCGAACATGGCGGTCGAGGCCACCACCACCATCCAGCTGCACCCGCTGCTGTTCAAACAGGGCGACGCCGGACACTGGATCGTCGGACGACCCGACGACGGCGAGTTCGTCGAGATCCCCGCCGAGGGAGCCACATTCCTGCACGCCCTCAACGACACCCACAGCATCACCGCCGCCCGCGACCGCGTCCGCGACCTGCACGGCGACGACGTCGACGCCACCGGCTTCGCCGAAACCCTCATCGAACTCGGCTTCGTCGCGTCCCTCGACGGCCGGCCCGTCGGCCCGCCCCCGAAACCGCCCAGCCTCCGCCGGCTGCGCCCCCGCCATATCCGCTGGGCCTTCAGCCCACCCGCCCAGCTCCTCGTCTACGCGTTCATCGCCGCCGGACTGCTCGCCGCCATCGGCCGCGGCCAGATCATCCCCGACTTCCGAGCCTTCTTCGTCACCGACTCGCCATCGGTCAACCTGGCCTGGAACACCGCCATGTTCCTCGCCGCCCTCGCGCTCCACGAGTTCTGGCACCTCGCCGCGGCCCGCGCCGACGACATCCACGCCCGGTTCGGCCTCGGCACCCGGCTGCAGTTCCTGGTCGCCCAGACCACCGTCACCAGCCTGTGGGCCGCCGACCGCCGGACACGGCTGCGCGTCTACCTCGCCGGAATCAAATCGGACCTCGTGATCTGCGCCGCCTGCTCCCTCACCATCAGCCTCGCCGCACCGAAAGGCCTCCTCGGCCGCTCACTCGAGGCCTGCATCCTCGTACTCCTGCTGTCCATCTCCAACCAGTTCATGCTCTACATCAAGACGGACATGTACTTCGTCCTCCAAGAGCTCCTGCGATGCAAGAACCTCTACGGCGACGCCTGGGACTACGCCCGCCACGTCACCGCCACAGCCCTCCGCCGGCACCCGGCCCGACACGACCCCACCCGACAACTCGCCCACCACGAACGCAGGGCCGTCAAACTGTACGCGGGCTTCATGGTCATCGGCTCGTTCATCACGGTCGCGCTCTTCACCTTCTACGGACTGCCCATCCTGTTCACACTCTTCCTGCGCGCAGCCCAGAACCTGGTCCACGGAATCACCTCAGCAGACCTGGCCGCCATCACCGACGGACTCCTGGTCCTGGCCGTCGAAGGCACACTCAACGTCATGTTCCTGATCCTCTTCTTCAACAAACACGGCGCGAAACTCCGCAAAGCCCTCACCCCGCACCGCTGAGTGAGCGTTTGAGAAGATCGTTCCTGTTCGTGGTCCGGTCCGGCTGTCCGTGCACCCTCCCACGACCTCGGGCGCGACAGTGGGTCTGTCCAGTGATCGGCTCTGTCTCAGATTCGGTGGTAACGGTGAGTCTCATAGCGTCACGCTGAGTTGTGCATGGTGTCGATGAGCTTCTAGGGACGGTGTTTTCGGGACTATCGCCGCTGGTCGTGGAGGACGTGGCGGACGAGGGTGAGCAGATCCGGATACGAGCGCGAACCCTGGACAGGCCGGTCGCCTGCCCGGGCTGCGGGGCCGAGACGGCGCGTGTGCACGGCTATCACGAGCGGAGCGTGGCCGATGTCCCGGTCGACGCCCGGCGCGTGCTGGTGGTGGTGCGGATCCGTCGCCTGATCTGCCCGACGTACGGCTGCCGCCAGACCTTCCGCGAACAGCTCCCCGGTGTGCTGGAGCGCTACCAGCGGCGCACACCCCGTCTGACAGGACAGATCGGCGCGGTGGTCCGCGAACTGGCCGGCCGCGCCGGCATGCGAGCCTTATCCGCGCTGGCCGTGCGCCTGTCGCGGCCTACCGCCCTGCGTATCCTGTTACGCCCGCCCCTGCCGCACCCTCAGGTGCCTCGAGTACTGGGGGTGGACGACTTCGCGCTGCGCCGACGTCACCGCTACGCCACCGTGCTCATCAACGCCGAGACGCACGAGCGTATCGACGTCCTACCCGGGCGCACCGCTGATGTGCTGGAGGCGTGGCTTGGCGCCCATCCCGGGGTGCAGGTCGTCTGCCGGGACGGCTCGGGCGCCTACGCCGAAGCGATCCGCCGCGCGCTGCCGGACGCCATCCAGGTCGCCGACCGCTGGCACCTGTGGCACAACTTCGGCGAGGCCGTCCTGAAAGAGGTAGCAGGGCATAGCGCCTGCTGGGCCAAGGCTGGACCGCCTCTGCAGGACGGCACGCGCGCGCAGTCCACCCGCGAACGCTGGCACCAGGTCCACAACCTGCTCAGCAAAGGCGTCGGCCTGCTGGAATGCGCCCGGCGTCTGAACGTGTCCCTCAACACCGTCAAACGGTATGCACGCGTGCCCGAACCCCAACGCCTTCAACGCGCCCCGCAATACCGCCCCACCATCGTCGACCCCTACCGCGACCACCTCAGGCGTCGCCGTGCCGACGACCCCGCCGTCCCCGTCCTGCACCTGTTCAACGAGATCAACGCCCTCGGCTACCAGGGCAGCTTCAACCTTCTCTACCGCTACATCACCCAAGGCCGGGTCGAAGCCGACCGCCTGCCCATCGCACCTCGCCGCCTGACCCGGCTCCTGCTGACGCGGCCCAACAACCTCAAAGACGAGCACCGGCGCCTGCTGGACGACCTCACCGGCGCCTGTCCCGAGATGATCGACCTGGCTGGGCACGTCCGCGGTTTCGCCGACCTGCTGCGGCCTCGCGAGGGCAACGCCGATCGCCTCGACGCGTGGATCGCCACCGCTCGTGCCGCCGATCTGCCTCATCTGCATGCCTTCATCCGTGGCCTTGACCCGGACCGCGACGCCGTCCACGCGGCCGTCACCCTGCCCTACCACAACGGCGGAACCGAAGGCGTGAACACCAAGACCAAGCGCATCATGCGCCAGATGCACGGCCGAGCCGGCCTCGCGCTGCTACGCCACCGAATCCTCCTGGCCTAACTGTCTGTCACCACCGAAAGAGAGACAGAGCCGAAGACCGTACAGTCCCTATGCGTGCAATGATCAAGGTTGCTGCCGACGAGAAGGGCAGCTTAGCCGCAGGTCAGAGGCTACGGCTTGCTCGTACCGGTCATGAGCTGTAAAGCCGTCGGCTGCACGGATCGTAGCGAACCGAGCAGCTATCAAGATCTTGCGCCTAACCTCGGGCAGTTTCCTCTGTACCGCGGCCAGGAGCGGTAGCAGAGGGTCGGATGGCGATGGTGCTGACGGTGCCATTGCCCCACACAGTGGTCTCGACGACCGTCTGGCCGTCAAGGGACACCATGCGGAACTCCGGAACGAAACGAGGCGTGAACGTCGTGGCGATCCAGCTGCGCAGTCGCTCCACCTCGTCCTCTTCGTCTGCGTAGTTGACTAGCAGCAGAAATTCGCGATCCTCGTTGAGGAGGCCGTACTCCGACGCCATCCGGAACCAACTCGCGTTGACCTTGACGGGCATGTCCTTGTCGTCGACATCGGGAATCTCGTCCGGCCGAGAGTCGAATCGGCCATCCTCGGGTCGAGCGCTTGAGGGATAACGTCCCGGTGGCAATTGAGGTTGCCGGACCTCTCCTTCCACTCGCCGGATGAAGAGAAGCCCAGCGGGCGCGAGCTGGGCGGCGATCTCGGAATCAGTCAGCGGCACGGGCGCACACTAGCCGCAGGGCAAGCGACACGTCCACCACGAGGCGGGACTGCGAAGGACGACACCGCTCTGCCTCTACCCGGGTCAAGCTGAGTGGACCGGTCGGCGGCAGACGGGATGATCTCAGTGTCACCCTTGTGGTGCCCGCTGATGCGGGTCGAGGTCGCCCGGTGACTCAGGGATGATCTGCCTGCGGAGCACCGATGGCTTGTGCCTGACCTGTCCACGGCGACTTGGATCTCGACATAGACCGGGCCGGGCGGCATGACTTGATAGGAGCCTGGCAGTTCCCTCAACTGAGATATGTCCGCCGACCAGCCCGGATGTCGTCCCCCTTCGATGAAGGAGAACATGTCCATGATGGTGATCGGTATCGATCCGCACAAGCGCACCCACACCGCGGTCGCAGTCGATGGAGTCGGCCGCAAGAAGGGCGAACGCACCGTGCAGGCCCGCGGCGAGGGGTATGTCCAGCTCATGGTCTGGGCGCGCAAGGTCGCTCCCGACCAGCGCGTGTGGGCGGTCGAAGACGTCCGGCACGTCTCCGGCGGCCTGGTCCGCGACCTGCTGGCCGCCGGCGAGACCGTCATCCCGGTACCGCCGAACCGCACCGCCGGCGAGCGTCGAAGCGGCCGCGAGCGCGGAAAATCCGACCCCATCGACGCCCTGGCCATCGCCCGGCTGGCACTGCGAGAGCCCGACCTGCCGCGCACATCTCGATGAGCACACCCGGCCGATCCGCCTGCTCGTCGACCACCGCGAGGCCCTCATCGCCGAGCGCACCAGCCTGATCAACCGCGTGTTATGGCTGGTCCACGACCTCAACCCCGACCTGGCAGCCGCGGTGACCAAACTCAAGCAGATCACCACCCGGCGCAAGCTCACCACGCGGCTTCAAGCTCTGCCGGCCAGCACCGCCCGCCGGGTCGCTCTGGCCCAGATCGCCCTCACTGACTCCCTCAGCATCGAGATCGACACCATCGAAAAGGAGCTCAAACCGCTCGTCGACGCCCGCGTTCCGCGCCTCATGGCGATCATCGGAGTCAACGTACTGACCGCCGCCAAACTCCTGGGCGAGATCGGCGACATCACCCGTTTCCACAGCCCCGCAGCGTTCGCCCGGCACAACGGCACCGCACCCATCCCCGTCTGGAGCGGCAACGACGACCGACACCGGCTCAACCGCGGCGGCAACCGCCAACTCAACACCACCCTGCATCGCATCGCCATCACCCAGGCCCGCTGCCACGAAGGCGCCCGAGCACTGCTGAAACGACGCCAGGAAACCACCCGCGACACCACCAAGGGCAGCTTCCGCGTCCTGAAACGGCATCTGTCAGACGTGATCTATCGCGCCCTCATCGCCGATCACCACAGCCGCAACGTCGAGGGACCACATAATCAGCGGCCGACCCCTTGCACATAGGAGCGTCAGGGAGAGGGGTGCGCGCGTCGCGCGGAAGCGCCGAGGTGGCGGGCGTGATCGTCGTGCCATTAGCGTGCCATTAAGGGCGGTCAGCGGTCAATCACGGTCACTCGCGGGCCGTCCTCCACGCAGGTCGAGGCCGTTGTCCTTGAAGATCAGGCCGTTTTGCAAGCAGGATGTCAGCGGTTCGAATCCGCTAGGCTTCACCGCAGGTGAAAGGCCACTTCCCATGATCGGGAAGTGGCCTTTTCGATCTCGTACAGCAGCAGAATACAGCTACACGCTCAGCCGAGGTGGCGCAGGGTCCAGCCAGTCCACAATCATGGCGCGCATTGCGGCACTCCGATTACTGGCAGTTGGCCTGCTCGCAGGTGGAGTCATGACGATCCCGTTCCTGTGGGCTCAGCGTGGCAATGACGTCGAGGAGACCCGTCTCGCGGCCCTGTTTGGCCTGGATCTGGGCCAGCTCGTAACCGTCCCCCTCGGGTTACTGATCGGCATCGTGCTTGTCGCAAGGCGGTCTTGGCCGCGTCCTCCCGGCTATCTTCTTGCTGCGGTCACGATCGCGTTCGGTGTGATCGTCGCGACGCAGGCTGGGGCGACGATGATTTGGGCCGAAGGGCGACCTTCCGGGATTGGTGACGCAGACGGCGAAGTGGTGCTCGGGATGCTGAACGCTCACAGGCTCGCGGAAGCTGCCGAAGTGATCCAGGTGCAACAGCAGGGGACGCATCAGCCGCTCACCTCGTCATACAGCCGCTCGAACAGCGCGGCCACCTGCTCATCCTGGCGGCCGGTGGCGGCCAGGTAGGCGCGAAACAGCCCGCGCGGGCTGCGGCCGGCCGCGCCAGCTGGCCGGGTGGCGGGCACCGGCCGAAACCGCTCGTCCAGCATGACCTCAACGGCCCCCGGCAGCAGTTCGCGCACGTCGTCGGTCAGACCGACGCGCGGTTGCTCCTCGACGATCACCTTGAGCCAGTCGTCGCCAGGGTCGATGGCCTCAAGCTGCTCCAGCGTGCCGCCCCGGCGTGACCTTCACCAGCAGCGCGCCCGGGGTGTTGGCCTCCTCGCCGAAGTCCACGTTGATGGGCGAGCCGCTGTACCAGATCGGGCAGGGGCCAGGGATCTGCTGGCGGCGGTGCAGGTGGCCCAGGGCGGCGTACTGGGTGGCGGTCGGAAGGCGGTCGGCTCGAATTTCAGCAGGTCCCCGAGGGCAAGACCGCCAAGAACCGCCTGCACCTGGACGTACGCGCCGCACCCGGCCTGCACGGCGACGAGCGGATGGCCGCCCCCGAAGCGGAGTGCGAGCGCCTCGTCGGTCTCGGCGCCACCCGCTTGCGCCGCGACGAGCCGGCGCCTCCTACCAGCGCGGGCTACATCGTGATGGCCGATCCGGAGGGAAGCGAGTTCTGCCTGGACTGAACGACGGGGAACTTCACCCCGGTGAGGTCTTCGGAGACGGCCCACAGCCGCTGCTGGACGACTACCTCGTACGACTCCGGGCTGGAGGTGACCAGCCGGGGGTGGCCCATGACCTCGTTGCGTCCGCTGGGACCGTAGTACTGGCCGCCGAGCGCGGCGGGGTCGGTGGCGGCGCGCAGGGTCGGCAGCGCGCCCATCGCCGGCGTCTGGGTGATCAGCGGCGCGAGCCAGGTGAGCGGAAGCCGGAGGGCCGCGGGGGTGTTGCGGGCGAGCTCGGTGCTGGACATGCCGGGGTGCGCGGCCACCGCGACGGTGGTGCCGTGCGTGGCGAGCCGGCGCTGCAGCTCGTACGTGAACATCAGGTTGGCCAGCTTGGACTGACCATAGGCGGCGGCCCGGCTGTACGACCGCTCCCACTGCAGGTCGTCGAAGTGGATCGCGGCCCGGATGCGGTGGCCGGTGCTGCTGACCGTCACCACGCGCGAGCCGGGCACCGGCAGCATCAGGTCCAGCAGCAGCCCGGTGAGCGCGAAGTGGCCGAGGTGGTTGGTGCCGAACTGCATCTCGAAGCCGTCCCGGGTGGTCTGCTTCGGGGTGTACATCACGCCGGCGTTGTTGATCAGCAGGTCGAGCCGGTCGAGCCGGGACCGCAGCGCTGCCGCCGCGGTCCGGACGGAGTCGAGCGAGGTCAGGTCCAGCGCCTGCACGGTCACGTCGCCGGTCATGCGGGCCGCGGCCTGCTCGCCCTTCTCGACGTTGCGCACGGCGAGCACCACGGACGCCCCGCGCTCGGCGAGCGCCTTGGCGGTCTCGTACCCCAGTCCGGTGTTGGCCCCGGTCACCACGGCCACCCGCCCGCGCTGGTCCGGGATGTTCGCCGTCGTCCACTTTTCGCTCACGTCAGGCTCCCAACTAACTAACGTACCGAAGGTATCTTGTGTCGACGACGTTAAGGTACTTTCGGTACGTTGTCAACGTACCGCAGGTATCTAAGTTAGGGTGACGATCGTGACTTTCCAGCGGGCGCGAACCGAAGAGCAGCGGGAGATCCGCCGACGGGCGATCCTCGACATGGCCTCGGCGATGCTCGACGAGATGCCTGTGGCCGCGGTCACCCTGAACGAGCTCAGCCGCCGGGTAGGCCTGGCGAAGCCGAACGTGCTGCGCTACTTCGAGTCTCGCGAGGCGGTGCTGCTAGAACTGCTGGACCACCTCCTGCAGGAGTGGCTGACGGAACTGGCAGGCGAGTTGGCCGCCGGCATCGACGAAAATCTACCCATGGCCGAGCGAGCGGCAGCGGTGGCCGAGATCCTCAGCCGCTCACTCTCCGGCCGAGTGGTGCTGTGCGACCTCTTCGGCGCACAGGGCAGCGTCCTGGAACACAACGTCTCCGTCGAGGTCGTAGCACACTACAAGCGCGCCTCCCTGGACCGCCTGACAACCATGACCGCCCTGATCCAGAAGTACCTGCCGGAGCTGGGCGAGAACGCAGCACTGTTCAGCCTGCAAACCATGGTCATGGCCGGCGCGCTGTCGGCGTACAGCACACCCCCACCCAGCCTGCAGGCGGCCTACCAGGCCGAGCCCGACTTGGCCCGCTTCCACTTGGAGCTGAAGGACTACTTGAAGCTGGCCCTGACCGCAACCCTCCTGGGCGTGCTGCCCCGCCGCTGACCTGCGTTGTACTGGACAGGCCAAAACCTCTGTATTTCTCGCGCTCGGACGGTGGAGGGGCCGGGGTGCCCAAGCTCGGGCCGCTGGCCCTGACCACTTCGGACTCCGCGTCAACGCTCTTCTTCGGGCCCGGCGGCGGCTGAGCCGTACGCCGGCGACGGCGGCAGCGCCCGGCGGACCTGGTCGACCGAGGTGTGCAGAGCCGCAGCGAGCGCGGCCGTCTCGGGCACGCTCGCCGCCCGTTTACCCTGCTCAACGGCGGCGTAGAGGCTGCGGCTGATGCCCAGCGTGGTAGCGGCGTCGTCCTGGGTCAGCCCCAGTCGCGCGCGCAGCGTGACCAGCGTGACCGGTGTTCCGGGCGCCAGCAGCTGCAGCACGTCGACGCCGAGCACGGCCGCCAGCGCCTGCACCGCCTTCGCCCGCGGCCTGGTCCGGCCGGACTCATAGCAGGACACCTGCACCACCAGCGTGCGGATCTGCCGGGCGGCGTCGAGGACCGACGCCGGCCCATCGGTGCGGGCCTGCACGAGGCGCTCGGCCAGCTCAACCTGGCTCCTGCCGTGACCGTGGCGCATGTAGCGGGTGACCCAGACCCGGCGCCGGACAGGGTCGGTGGAGGGCATGAATCTTCTCCCCTGAACGGACCCGTCCTTCGTCTTCCGGGTCTCGTCGTAACGGGGCATGCTGCTTCTGATGCGGCTGACCGCACGCAGGAACAAAGCCACCATCACCTACCACGTGAAATCCGGGCACGGCCAATCCGCCCGGCCCTCCGCCGACCAGGACTCGGCGATCGTCAAGCTGTCGGGGCAGGGGCCCACTCCCTCAAGAAACCGAGCGGTCAGTCGCGCCCCTGTCGCGGACGTTCACCACCTTGCCCCCCACGGCGATACCTCGTCGATGCCCTTCTCCGTGAGATCGAAAGTGGAGACGAACACACGACTCCGCGAAAGCATGTGACGATGACGGCATGGGTGGAACGATCACCGTTGAGGAATCCGGGTTACGCCGAACCGCGTGCCTGGGAGCGGTGCTGCTGGCGGGAATTCTCCTCCTTGGTGCGCTCGTCTTCTTGATGCCGGCCCAGGACCACCGCTTTGCGCGCTCGGCCGCGAAGATGGAGGCACTCGCCCGCACGCTCGGGGAGGGTGACAGTCTCGGGCAGCGCGACATCGGATACCTCGCATTCGAGGATGTCTACCGGGAGGACGGGCTGGTCTACTTCGTCCAGGGCGACATCGCCGGAGTCGACCCCTTCGGCTATGTCTGGAGCCCGCGGACAATGCCCGTTGATCTCGACGAGCACGACTCGGTCGCGCACTCATACAAGCACCTTCAGGGCCCCTGGTATGCGTGGCAGTCGAGCTACTGACACCTCACGCAGGGAACCCGGCGAAGGGCGCGGATGCCCTCCACCAGCAGGGCGGGCATCCGGACGATGTCCGCCAGACGAGACCGGAGTTGTCCAGCAGCCGCGCGTAATGACCTGCGACCGCGTCCGGCACACGCATCGCCTACCGGGTGGGTGGCCTGGGCCCGCCCGCCGTCGCCCCGGCACGGATACGCAATGCGTGGCGTTCACCAGCTGCTCCCAGCAGGGGGTGGCCATCGCGTGAACCCCCCTTCTCCGACACCGAGACAAGCGGCAGACCGGCCAAACCCGCCACCAACTTGCCCCACACCCGGGCATAGCCCAGCCGCGCTGACCGAGACGGGCGCGGCCTTCGACCAGGTTCGGCGGGCGGCGGAGTCCGCGGAGCGCACGCTCGTCCTGTCGGCTGCCCAGACCGTGTGCGTGGGCCGAGATCGAGCGTCCCGTCGCGGCCGCGATCGGCTCGGACCCGGGCACGCTGCGCGAGAGCGGGCTCGCGGGCACCGCCGCGGAGGTGGTGGAGAAGATCGGCGAGCTGGCCGGGCTGGGGCCGAACGGGTGTACCCCCAGGTGATGGACCTGGCGGATCTCGACCATGTGGAGCTGATCGCGGCCGAGGTGCTGCCCCACGTGTGATTCGTCCCTTGACGAAGGGCTAATCCGTTAGCGGGGGCTTTGCCTGCTACGGCACACTTACCCCGTGCTGCTGACGATCTCGACCACCGCGCGACCGGCGACCGACCTCGGCTTTCTCCTGCACAAGCATCCCGACCGGGTGCAGGAGTTCGGTCAGTCGTTCGGCACGGCCACGGTGTTCTACCCGGAGGCGGGGGAGGAGCGCTGCACCGCCGCGCTGCTCCTCGACATCGATCCGGTGGCGCTGGTCAGGTCGCGGGCCAAGGGCTCGCCCGACTTCAGCCTGTCGCAGTACGTCAACGACCGCCCGTACGCGGCGTCCTCGCTGCTGGCCGTGGCGCTGGCCGACGCCTTCCGCACCGCGCGGGCCGGGCGGTGCCGGGCCCGGCCGGAGCTGGCGGAGGGGCCGCTGCCGCTGGAGATCATGCTGCCCGCGCTG
>NZ_QNFZ01000113.1 GCF_003313395.1 Nonomuraea lactucae
GACTGGCCGGCCGCGCTGATCCTCAACCGTCCCGGCGCCGACGTCGCCGCCCGCGCCCAGGACGTCGAGGCCGGCCTCGCGGACGTCGCAAGCGTCGGCTCGATGACGCTCGCCAACCCGGACCTGGCCGAGCGGGTGCGCTCCGGCGCGCCCTTCAACACGCCCGATCCGAGTACCTTCTACGGTGGCGACGAGCGGGGCTACACCGACTACCCGAAGCTCCGCCTTTAGCCCGAACTGAGGTGCACATGGACACGTCTCCGCTCCGGCTTCCAGGCACGGCACGCCACGGACGCCTGAGTTACGCGATCTTCACCCTGGCCCGTGCGCACCGCGCGTACGCGGCCGGGATGCTGCGTGACCTGGGGCTGCATCCCGGCCAGGAGCTGTTGCTGATGCAGCTGTTCGACCGGGACGGCCAGACGCAGTCCGAGCTGCTGGAGAGTGTCGGCCTGGACCACTCGACGGTCTCGAAGTCCCTGCGGCGCTTGCAGGAGGCCGGGCTGCTCACCCGCGAGCCGGCCGAGCACGACCGGCGGGTCCAGCTCGTCCGGCTCACCGACAAGGGCCGGGCCATGCGCGAACCCATCCAGGCCATGTGGTCCGCACTCGAACAGGTCTCCGTCCAGCACCTGGACGCCGACGCCATCGAGTCCTTCATCGCCCAGGCCCGGCTCATCGAGAGAGCCATCGTCGCACGTGAACAGAGGTTGGGCCAACCGGAATGAACGGACACCCCCCCGCGTTTCGGACAGGACAGAACGCAGACGAGCGCGGTACCCATTTCGCACGCCAGGAGACATCAGCATGAAGGCCATCGTTCTCGACCGCTTCGGCGGCCCGGATGTACTGCACGAGGCGGAGGCGGAGCTCCCCGAGCCCGGTCCCGGGCAGGTACGCGTCCGGGTCAGGGCGGCGGGGGTCAACCCGCTGGACGGAAAGATCCGCTCCGGCGCCCTGCAGGCCGTCTTCCCCACCCCGCTGCCGGCGATCCCCGGCTTGGAGCTCGCCGGGGTGGTGGACGCCCTGGGTGACGGGGTCAGCGAGGTGGCCGTGGGCGACGAGGTGCTCGGCTTCGCCGACACCGGCTCCTACGCCGAGTACGCGCTGGCCAGCACGTTCGCCGTCAAGCCGGACGCCCTGTCATGGGAGCAAGCGGTCACGCTGCCGGTGGCGGGGGAGGCGGCCGAGCGTGTGCTGCGGCAGCTCGGCGTGAGCGCGGGTCAGACCCTGCTGATCCACGGCGCGGCGGGCGGGGTCGGCACGCTGGCCGTGCAGCTGGCCGTGGCCGCGGGAGTGCGCGTCATCGCCACCGCAGGCCCCGGCAACCAGGACTACCTGGCCTCGCTCGGCGCGACCCCGACCCCCTACGGGCCCGGCCTGGTCGAGCGGGTGCGCGCCCTGGCCCCCCAGGGCATCGACGCCGCGTTCGACGTCGCCGGCAAGGGCGCGCTGCCGGACCTGATCGAGCTGCGCGGCGGCACCGAGCGCCTGGTCACGATCGCCGATTTCGCCGCCGAGCAGCTGGGCGTCACCTTCTCCGCCGTGCAGGAGCGCTCGGCGTCCGACCTGGCGGCCCTGGCCGACCTGGCCGCGCAGGGCAGGCTCTCCACCACCGTGGCCGCCACCTACCCGCTGGCCGAGGCGGACGCCGCCCATCGCGCCAGCGACGCCGGGCACGTGCGCGGCAAGCTCGTCCTGACCATCCCCTGACCATCCCCTGACCATCCCCCGACCATCCCCCTGGCCGCCGTCCTACCGAACCCCAAGGAGAATCCGATGAGCAAGGAACAACTCGCCGTCCTCGAAGACATGCTGAGGAACGGCCCGCTGGACATCGCCGGCGACCTCGCCCAGCAGCGTGAACTCTTCGAGGCCATGCTCGCCGCCATCCCCCTGCCCGGCGATGTGACGACGAAGGCGACCGAGCTCGGCGGCGTGCCCGTCGTCATCAGCGAGACGCCCGGGATCGACTCCGGCAAGGTCGTGTTCTACCTGCACGGAGGCGCCTACGTGCTGGGCTCGGCCACCGCGGCCCTGGGCCTGGCCTCCGATGTGGCCAGGCGGGCGGGCGCGCGCGGCGTGGTCGTCGACTACCGGCTGGCGCCCGAGCACCCCTTCCCGGCCGCCGTCGATGACACCGTGGCGGTCTACAAGGCCCTGCTCGACGACGGCGTCCCCGCCTCCAAGATCGCCTTCGTCGGCGAGTCCGCGGGCGGCGGCCTGACCATCGCGACGCTCGTCGCGCTCAAGCAGGCCGGTCTGCCGCAGCCGGCCTCGGCCGTGGTCTTCTCCCCTTGGGCCGACCTGTCGCTGACCGGCCAGAGCCTGACCGGCAAGGCGGACGTCGACCCCTCCCTCACCGCCGAGGGCCTGCGCCTGCGCGCCGGCGACTACCTCAACGGAGCCGACCCGCACTCCGTCCTGGCCAGCCCGATCTACGCCGACCTGACCGGCCTGCCCCCGCTGCACATCCAGGTCGGGTCGCACGAGGTGCTCCTCGACGACTCCCTGCGGCTCGCCGCCCGCGCCGCGGCCCACGACGTCCCGGTCGAGTTGCAGGTCTGGCCGTACATGCCGCACATCTTCCAGGCCTTCAGCGCGCTGCTCGACGAGGCCGGAGAGGCACTGCAGGCCTCGGCCGCGTTCACCACAAGGCACTGGGCGGACGAGACCCAGCCCTAGGCACAGGGCGATGGCCGCCGTCGCGACGAAGGCGGAAGACGTCGGATCCGACGTCTTCGCCACCGTCGAGCACCACGACCCCCGTTCGTGGCCTCATCCCTGCCTGACGCTTCGCGGCTAGTAGCCGAGCCTCTTCAGGTCCGGCTGCTCCCAGCCCGACTGCGGGATGTCGCCCCGGTACGGGGGCGTGACGACCGGCGGGACGAACGTCTCCTTGATCGTACGGGCGTTCACCCAGCGGATCAGGTTGAAGATCGACCCGGCCTTGTCGTTGGTGCCCGAGGCGCGGGCGCCGCCGAACGGCTGCTGGCCGACGACGGCGCCGGTCGGCTTGTCGTTGACGTAGAAGTTGCCCGCGGCGAAGCGCAGCCGGTCGGAGGCCGAGGCGATGGCGTAGCGGTCCTGGGCGATGATCGAGCCGGTCAGCGCGTACGGCGCGATGCCCTCCATCTGGTCGAGCACGGCGTCGAAGTCGCCGTCGTCGTAGACGTGCACGGCGAGCAGCGGGCCGAAGTACTCCTTGACGAAGATCTCGTCCGCGGGGTCGGCGCACTCCATGACGGTCGGCCTGACGAAGTAGCCGGCGGAGTCGTCGTAGGAGCCGGTGAGCACGTCCACGCCGGACGCCTGCCGTGCCCGGTCGATGGCCTCCTTGTGCTTGGCGAACGCCCGCCCGTCGATGACCGCGCCCATGAACGTCGACAGGTCGGCCGTCACGTCGCCCACGGTCAGCGACTCGGCGGTGGCCACGAAGTCGTCGCGCATGCGCGCCCAGATCGAACGCGGCACGTAGGCGCGCGACGCGGCCGAGCACTTCTGGCCCTGGTACTCGAAGGCGCCCCTGATCAGCGCCGTCGAGAGCACGCCCGGGTCGGCTGACGGGTGGGCGAGCACGAAGTCCTTGCCGCCGGTCTCGCCCACCAGGCGCGGGTAGCCGCGGTAGGAGGCGATGTTCGTGCCGACCGTACGCCACAGGTGCTGGAACGTCGCCGTCGAGCCGGTGAAGTGGATGCCGGCGAGGTCGGGGTGGGCGAGCGCCACCTCGGAGACGGCCTGGCCGTGGCCGGTGACCATGTTGATCACGCCCGGTGGCAGGCCCGCCTCCTCCAGCAGCCGCATCGTGAAGTGCGCGGCGAACTGCTGGGTGGGCGATGGCTTCCAGATGACGACATTTCCCATCAGGGCGGCGGATGTCGGCAAATTTCCGGCGATGGCGGTGAAGTTGAACGGCGTGATCGCCAGCACGAACCCTTCCAGCGGCCGGTACTCCATCCGGTTCCACACCCCGGGCGACGACGCCGGCTGGTCTGTGTAGAGCTGGCGCGCGTACGCCACGTTGAACCGGAGGAAGTCGATCAGCTCGCAGGCCGAGTCGATCTCCGCCTGCTGCGCCGTCTTGGACTGCCCCAGCATGGTCGCGGCGTTCAGCGTCGCCCGCCACGGCCCGGCCAGCAGGTCGGCCGCCTTGAGGAAGATCGCCGCCCGCTCGTCGAAGGAGAGCGCCCGCCACGCGGGCGCGGCCCGCAGCGCGGTGGAGACGGCCTCCTCCACGTCCCGCGCGGTGGCGTCCTGCGTGCGGCCGAGCACGGCCGCCTTGTTGTGCGGCTGCACCACGTCGATCGGCGCGCCGCCGCCCATCCGCCGCCGGTCCCCGATCGTCATGGTCAGGTCGATCGGGGACCCGGTCAGCTCCTTGATCCGGCTCTCCAGCGAGGCGCGCTCGGCGCTGCCCGGGGCGTAGCCGTACACCCGCTCGTTCGCGGGCGTGGGCACGTTGGTGATGGCGTCCATTTCACTTACCCCCAAGGGCACGAAGGAAGAAGGCGACGTTGGCGGGGCGCTCGGCCAGGCGGCGCATGAAGTAGCCGTACCAGTCGTCGCCGTAGGGAACGTAGACGCGGACCGTGTGGCCGGCCCCGGCCAGGGCCTGCTGCCTGTCGGTCCGGATGCCGTACAGCATCTGGTATTCGTGGTCGCCGACCGAGCGGCCGAAGCGGTCGGCGAGCAACTCGGTGATCGAGATCAGCCGGTCGTCGTGCGTCGCCACCATGGGATAACCCTTCCCCGCCATGAGGATCCGCAGGCACCGCACGTACGCCCGGTCCACGGCGGCCCTGCTCTGGTAGGCGACCGAGGCGGGCTCGCGGTAGGCGCCCTTGACCAGGCGCACCCTGCTGCCGGCGGTGGCCAGCTCCCGGCAGTCGTCCTCGCTGCGGAACAGGTAGGCCTGGATCGCCACGCCGGTCGAGGGGTGGTCCTCGCGCAGGGCGCGCAGGATGCCGAGCGTGGAGTCGACGGTGGTGTGGTCCTCCATGTCGAGCGTGACGGACGAGCCGTTGGCCTGGGCGGCGGCACAGATCTCGCGGGCGTTGGCGAGCGCCGTCGCGTCGTCGAGCCGCTGCCCGAGGGCCGACAGCTTCACCGACACCTCCGCGCGCCCCCCGAGGCCGAGCGGGCGCAGCGCCTCCAGCAGCGTCACGTACGCCCGCGCGGTGGCCGCCGCGGCCTTCGCGTCGCGCGTCTCCTCGCCCAGGTGGTCCACGGTGACGGCCAGCTTGGCGTCGCCGAGCCGTTCGACGGTGTCCCGCGCCTTCTCGACGGTCTCACCGGCGACGAACCGGTCCACCACCTTGCGGGTGAGCGGGAACCCCGACACGGAGCGGCGCACCAGCCTGCTCCGGGAGGTGGCGAGAAGCAGTTGACCGAGCATGATGTCAGCCTAAAACCGCAGGTCGCGGGCGGCCATCGACGCGCGTAACGCCGGTTGTGGCAGGCTGTCATACACATGGACAACTCGGCCGATCTGCAGGAGACCGTCGACGAGATCGCCCGCCTGCTCGGGGCGTCCGCGACGCTGGAGGACCGTTCGTTCAGGCTGCTCGCCTACGGAGCGCAGCACGGCGACATCGACACGGTCCGCCAGGAGTCGATCCTGCGCAGGCGCGCCACGCCGGAGGTGCGCGACTACTTCGAACGCTACGGCATCGCCCGGGCCGGCGACCCGGTGCGCATCCCGGCCGACGCCGACCTCAAGGTGCTGGCCAGGGTCTGCTGGCCGCTGCGGCAGCACGACGTCACCTACGGATACCTGTGGCTGCTCGACTCCGGCAGCCTCACCGACGCGGTGCTGCGCCGGGCCGAGCCGCTCGTGGCCAGGGCCGCCGCCGCGCTCGCCCGCGAGGCCCGCACCCGCCGTGACGTC
>NZ_QNFZ01000115.1 GCF_003313395.1 Nonomuraea lactucae
CGCGCCGACCACCAGGACGTCGCAGTGGGCGTGGACGGCGTCGTAGCGGGCCGGGTCGGGCGCGGCGGCCAGCCGGCCCTGGCCGGCGAGGCTCCGCGCGGCCAGGCCGTCGTACAGCTCGACGGTGGTGGCGGGCAGCATCGGCTCGGGGAACGGCTCTTCGATCTGGACGACCGCGCTGGGCTCCTCGCTGCCCGCGGAGAAGACGCCGCGCGGGCGGCCCAGCTTGACGCTGGTAGCTACCCGGCGCACGCCGTTGGCGAGCAGCGCGGAGGCGAGGGTGTCGCCGGGGTGACCGGTGTACTCCCGCCCGTCGAACCGGAACCGCAGGGTCCGCGAGCGGTCCACCCGCCCGCCGCTGTCGCGCCTCATGAGGTCACCGGCCGCGGCTCGCCCGCCCGGTAGACGGCGTGGATCTCGTTGGTCGCGGTGTCGCGCAGGGCGTTGAACCAGCGGCGGCAGCCCGCCGAGTGGCTCCACCGCTCGGCGAAGACACCCTTGGGGTTGTCGCGGAAGAACAGGTAGCGGGCCCACTCCTCGTCGGAGAGCGCGGCCGGATTGTCCGGGTAGGCGACGTGGGCCTGACCTCCGTAGTGGAACTCGGCCTCCTCGCGTGGGCCGCACCACGGGCATGGGATCAGCAGCATGTGACGTCCTCAGTGCGCGACCGCGGCGGCGCCGTGCTCGTCGACGAGCGCCCCGGTGACGAATCGGTCAAGGGAGAAGGGTGCGGTGAGCGGGTGCGGCTCGTCAGCGGCCACCGTGTGGGCGAAGCACCAGCCCACGCCGGGGGTGGCCTTGAAGCCGCCGGTGCCCCAGCCGCAGTTGAGGTAGAGGCCGTCGACCGGGCTGAGCCCGACGATCGGCGAGGCGTCCGGCGAGACGTCCACGACGCCGCCCCAGGTCCGCAGCACGTGCGCCCGCGCGAAGACCGGGAACAGCTCCAGCGCCGCGGCCATCTGCCGCTCGATGATGTGGAACGCGCCGCGCTGGCGGTAGGAGTTGGCCGCGTCGATGCCCGCTCCCATCACCAGTTCTCCCTTGTGGGCCTGGCTGACGTACACGTGGACGGCGTTGGACATGACGACCGTCGGGTGCACGGGCTCCAGCAGTTCGGAGACGAGCGCCTGCAGCGGGTGGCTCTGCAGGGGCAGGTCGATGCCCGCGGTCGCGGCGACCACCGAGGTGTGCCCGGCCGCGCAGAGCGCCACCCGCCCGGCCCCGATCGTCCCCCGCGTGGTCTCGACGCCGGTGACCCGGCCGCCGCTCACCCGCAGCCCGGTGACCTCGCAGTTCTCGATGAACTCGACGCCGAGCTCCGCCGCGGCCCGCGCGTACCCCCAGGCGACGTAGTCGTGCTTGGCGATGCCGGCGCGGGGCTGGAAGGTCGCGCCCAGCACCGGGTAGCGCACGTCGGGCGAGACGTTCACGATCGGGCAGACCTCTCTGACCTGCTCCGGGTCCAGCCACTCGGCGTCCACGCCGTTGAGCCGGTTGGCCTCCACCCGCCGGACGCTGTCGCGTACGTCCTGGAGGCTGTGCGCGAGGTTGAGCACGCCGCGCTGGCTGAACAGCAGCGGGTAGTCGAGCTCCTCCTCCAGCCCTTCCCAGAGCTTGAGCGCGTGCTCGTAGATGCCCGCGCTCTCGTCCCACAGGTAGTTCGACCGGATGATGGTGGTGTTGCGCGCCATGTTGCCGCCGGCCAGCCAGCCCCGCTCCAGGACCGCGACGTCGGTGATGCCGTGGTTCTTGGCCAGGTAATAGGCGGTGGCCAGGCCGTGGCCGCCCCCGCCGACGATCACCACGTCGTACGAGGACCTGGGTTCGGCCGCGTTCCACAACCGGTCGGGGTGCTCGGGCAGGTCGGCCCCGGGCGGGCGAGTGGTCATCGGGCCTCTCCGTAGAGGGGGTGCTTGCCGGCGAGGGCCTCGACCCTGCCGCGCAGGAACGACAGGTCGGCGCCGGGCGTCAGGGCGTTCGCGATGATGTCGGCGACCTCCCTGAAGTCGGCGGCGGCGAACCCGCGCGTGGCCAGGGCGGGCGTGCCGATGCGCAGCCCGGAGGTGACCATCGGCGGGCGCGGGTCGAACGGCACGGCGTTGCGGTTGACCGTGATGCCGGCCGCGTGCAGCCGGTCCTCGGCCTGTTTGCCGTCGAGTTCGGAGTCGCGCAGGTCGACGAGCACCAGGTGCACGTCGGTGCCCCCGGTGAGCACCTTCACCCCGGCGGCGACCGCGTCGGGGGCGAGCAGCCGGTCGGCGAGGATCCGCGCCCCCTCCAGCGTGCGCCGCTGCCTGTCGCGGAAGGCGTCCTCGGCGGCGACCTTGAACGCGACGGCCTTGGCGGCGATGACGTGCTCCAGCGGGCCGCCCTGCTGCCCGGGGAACACCGCCGAGTTGATCTTCTTGGCGAGGTCCGCGGTGGACAGGACCACGCCGCCGCGCGGGCCGCCGAGGGTCTTGTGGGTGGTCGTGGTGACCACGTGGGCGTGCGGCACGGGCGAGGGGTGCAGGCCCGCCGCCACCAGGCCGGCGAAGTGCGCCATGTCCACCATGAGGTGGGCGTCCACCTCGTCGGCGATCCGGCGGAAGGCCGCGAAGTCGAGCCGCCGGGGGTAGGCCGACCAGCCAGCGATGATCATCTTGGGGCGGTGCTCGCGGGCGAGCCGCTCGACCTCCTCCATGTCCACCAGGTGGTCGCTCTCGCGCACGTGGTAGGCGACCACGTTGTAGAGGCGGCCGGAGAAGTTGATGCGCATGCCGTGGGTGAGGTGGCCGCCGTGGGCCAGGTCGAGTCCGAGGATGGTGTCGCCGGGCTCCAGCAGGGCCGACATGGCCGCCGCGTTGGCCTGCGCGCCCGAGTGGGGCTGCACGTTGGCCGCCTCCGCGCCGAACAGGGCTTTCACCCGGTCGATGGCGAGCTGCTCGATCACATCCACGTGCTCGCAGCCGCCGTAGTAGCGCCTGCCCGGGTAGCCCTCGGCGTACTTGTTGGTGAGGACCGAGCCCTGGGCCGTCATGACCGCCTGGGGCGCGAAGTTCTCCGACGCGATCATCTCCAGCGTCGAGCGCTGCCGGGCCAGCTCCGCGCCGATGGCGGCGTGGACCTCGGGGTCCACCACTTCCAGCGGGGTGTCGATCATGTGACGTCCTTTCCTAACCGCGCAGCCGGGTCATCGCCGGGTCGAACAGGGGCTCCTCGGCCACCACGGCCTCGACCCGCCGGTCGAAGTAGCCGATGTGGACGGTCCGGCCCGGGGTGGCGAGCGAGGAGGGCAGCCACGCGTAGGCGATGCCCTTGCCGATCGTGTAGCCGTAGGCGGCGCTGGTGACGTAGCCAGCGGGCCGCTCGCCGTCGTACACCGGCTCCTTGCCCATGACCACCTCGTCGGTGAGCAGGCAGGTGAGCCTGCGGGTGACCGACTCCTTGCGGGCGAGCAGCGCCTCGCGGCCGATGAAGTCGCCCTTGTCCAGCTTGACGGCGAAGCCGAGACCCGCCTCGTACGGGTCGTGCTCGAAGGTCATGTCGGTGCCGAACGAGCGGTAGCCCTTCTCCAGCCGCAGGCTGGTGAAGGCGCCCCGGCCGGCGGCGATGACGCCGTGCTCCTGGCCGGCCTCCCACAGCGTGTCCCAGAGCTTGAGGCCCATGTCGGAGGTGGTGTAGATCTCCCAGCCCAGCTCGCCGACGTAGGACAGGCGGAGCATGGTGACCGGCACGTTGCCGAGGTAGGCGCGGGTGCCGCGGAAGTAGCGCAGCGCGGTCAGGTCGGCGGTGGTCAGCGGCTGGACGAGGTCGCGCGCCCTGGGCCCCCAGACGCCGACGCAGCAGGTGCCGGGGGTGATGTCGCGGATGTGCACGTCGGGCGTGCGGTGCCGGTCGAACCAGTCGAGGTCGAGGTTGCCGTTCGCGCCCACCTGGAACCGCTGCGGGCCGAGGCGGGCCACGGTGACGTCGCTGCGAATGCCGCCGTCCACGTCGAGGAGCAGGCAGTACGTCACGGAGCCGACCGACTTGTCCACGTCGCCGGTGGTGAGGCGCTGCAGGAAGGCGACGGCCCCGGGGCCGCTGACCTCGAGGCGCTTGAGCGCGGTCATGTCGTACATGGCGACGGACTCGCGGGTGGCCTGGGCCTCGGCGCCCACGATCGGAGACCAGTACTGCGCGGCCCAGTCCCCCGGCGTGGGGATGTCGCGGCCGTGCAGCAGACGGGTGTTGGAGCCGTACCACTGCGGGCGCTCCCAGCCGGACGCCTCCAGGAAGGTCGCGCCGAGCTCCTGCTGCCTCGGGTGGAACGGGCTGGTGCGTAGCGGGCGCGGGTGCTCCATCGGCTGGAGCGGGTGGATGATGTCGTAGACCTCGATGTAGTTCTGGCAGCCGCGGGCGAGCACGTAGTCGGGCGCGATCTGGTGCGGCTCGAACCTGTTGACGTCGCACTCGTGCAGGTCGAACGAGGTGCAGTGGCCGTCCACCAGCCACTCGGCCATCGCCCGCCCGACCCCGGCGGAGTGGGTCACCCAGACCGCCTCGGCCACCCAGAAGCCCTCGACGTCGCGCGACTCGCCCATCAGCGGCAGGTGGTCGGTGGTGAACGAGAAGAGCCCGTTGATGCCCTCCTCGACCTTGGCCGAGCGGGTGGAGGGGAGGAGCTCCTGGGTCTCGCTCCAGGCGTCGGCGAAGTCTTCCGGGGTGAAGGTGAGCACCGACGGCATGACCTCGGCGGTGTCCACCGACAGGATGTCGTCGGGGCTGACCGGCATGGGGCGGTGGCCGTAGTAGCCGATGCCGAGGGTGTCGAAGCGCTCCCGGTAGTAGAGGTCGGCGTCCTGGTGGCGCAGGATCGGCCGCGACACCTCGACGGTCTGGCCGGCCAGGTCGGGCACCTGCCCGGTCCAGGCGAGCTGGTGGGCGACCGGGGTGAGCGGCAGCTCCATGCCGACCATCCGGGCGACGCGCGGCCCCCAGATCCCGGCGCAGCAGACCACGATGTCGGCGGGGATCTCGCCCTGGTCGGTCACCACGGCGGCGACGCGGCCGTTCTCGGTCCTGACGTCCAGCACCTCGTGCCTGGGCAGGACCCGCGCGCCGCGCTCCCGCGCCCTGGCGAGCTGGGCGTCGACGGCCTTGACCGCCCTGGCGAGGCCGTCGGTGGGGATGAACAGCCCGCCGAGCACCTTGTCCGGGTCGAGGAGGGAGTGGCGGGCCACGCTCTCCTCCGGTGAGAGCAGGTGGGCCTCGATCCCCCAGGAGGTGGCCCAGCCGTGGCGGCGACGCAGCTCGGCGAGCCGCTCGGGGGTGGTGGCCACTTCGAGCCCGCCGACCTGGTGGAAGCTGTCCAGGTCGACGAACTTCTCGACGGTGTAGCGGGCCATCTCGGTCATGGTCTTCGAGCCGTTGATCTGGAAGACCAGGCCGGGGGCATGCGAGGAGGAGCCGCCGGTGGCGGGTACGTCTCCCTGGTCGACGACGGTGACATCCGTCCAGCCGCGGGCGGACAGCTCGTCGGCGAGAGCCGCGCCGACCACGCCCGCGCCGATGATGACGACGCTTGGGCCCGTCATAGCCACCTCCGGTTGTTGCGATATATGCAACCAAACGCACTTTTCGCAACAAGCGTCGCTCCCCAGGTTGCGGGTGTCAAGGGTGCGTTCTGTCTTATTCCGTACGGTTTGCGGGGCATAGCTGGGAACGGTCCAAGAACGCACGCGCGCCCGGCCCGGTCGAGACAGGATCGACCGGGCC
>NZ_QNFZ01000014.1 GCF_003313395.1 Nonomuraea lactucae
GTGGGCGGGGTGCTCGACCTGGTCACCGCCGAGCTGGTGCGGGAGCTCCGGTCGCGCACGGAGGTCGAGGCGCTCATTGCAGCGCCGCGGACCACACCGGCGCCGATCCCGATCGTCGACGTGCACTTCCGGCTCGGCGGCGGAGTCGTGCGGTTCTTCTCGGTCGTCTCGACCATCGGCACACCGGTCGACGTCACGGCACAGGAACTCCGCATCGAGGCGTTCTTCCCCTCGGACGACGACAGCGCCGAACGCTGGAGCGCCGATGATCCTTCCTGTCCCGCGGCGGCGCCCTCTCGCCACAGCTCCTGAGAACTCGCCATGTGCTCCGCCAGATCGTCTGAGAATGCCAGATCGGGTGCGAGCCCACAGGCCGGATCTCAGACGCGCTACGGGGGCCGCCGTGTCCTGGTCTCCCGCAAGTGGTCGAACAAGACCCTCGCCGAGCACAAGCAGGACGCCATGCCCTGGAGGCTCTCGGCGAGCCGAACGAACCAACGGACCCACACCGCTACGTCTGGAAGCCCGTCCCGGCCAAGGAGGCTGGGTCACCATCGGCATCAAACCCGACGGGTCACCTGATCGTCGCCACCGGATGGCAAAGAGACCGGCCAGGTCACCAGATGGCTGCGCGCACGTTGGTCGCGTGGCGATCTTGCTCAACCCTGGGGCTGCGCAGCTCAAGAAACGGACTGCCCTCAAGGTGGGCGACAGTGAACGTCGGTCTGCGAGATCGCGAGAGCATATGCTGTGGCGGTGCCCAGTGAGTTATTTACAGCCGTGATTGCCGGGTTGGTCTCGTTGGTCGTGGCTGTCGGCACCGTGACGGTGAGCATCTCAACGACCCGGGCGACACTGCGGCGAGACCGGGAACGTCAAGAAGCTGAGTTCCGGCGGATGATGACCAATCGGCTCTACGACCGACGGGTTGCAGTGTATCCAGCGCTCTTCGCCGCTACCGCTGCGTTTCGCCGCTCGAAGCTGGCAAGCGCCCCTGACGTCAAGGCTCACCTTCAGTCGGCCGTCGCAGCCGTCGACGAACTCCACGCTGGCGAGGTGGGGTTACTTCTCTCACCTGAGGGGCACGAGGCGTTGTTGCGGCTCCGGAAGAGTGTCGGGACCGCCATCACTGCTGAGTCTGACGACGACCTTACGGCCGCGATTCACGATGTGTGGCTCTGCAAGAATCGGTTACGGGCGTCTCTCCGTACTGACCTTGGACTGCTGTTTGACGGAGAGCCAGCCTCGCCGCCCGCTTCTTCCCCTGCCTGATCTTCCCGTCTGCCGGTGCGACAAGGGCGGCGGTTACGTCCGGGCCGTGCAAGGCGGTGGCTCACAGCTACCCCATCAAGCGCTGAGCGCGTCGTTCCTGTGGACGGACATGGCCGCCGCGACTCAACAGTGCGCGGTTGACTCCTCACCCAGAAAAACGTTACGGTCGTTAACGTTATGAGCATTAACGAATCTGAAGCTGAGATTGTGGAGGGCCCGCCCGAGGAGCTGATCAGATGGACCGGCTTCCTGCTGAACTGGGTCGCAGCCCACGCCCATGAGGCTTACGAACAGGTCGTGGCGCAGGTCGGGCTCAAACCGCAGCACCTGGGCGTGCTCATCCAGATCCAGCAAGGCCCGATGATCCAGGCACGGCTGAGCGACCGGCTGAAGGTGTTCAAGCCGGTCATGGTAACCCTGGTGAACGAACTGGAGGCGATGGGCCTGGCGGAGCGGCGGCCGCATGCGGGCGATCGCCGTGCCGTGGAGGTGCACATCCTTCCTGCCGGCCTGGACAAGGTCCGGGAAGTCGAGCGGCTCAGCGACCAGGCCTCCGCCGACTTCTTCAGCCCGCTCGACTCAACGGAGCAGCAGACCCTGCACGGCTTGCTCACCAAGCTGGCCAAGGACGGCCCCGCCGGCCCCTGGCAGGGCCTGCGCTGAGGGAATCGCCTCGCCGTCAAGCCACCCCAGGCCGACCGGCTCCAACGACTCATGCTCGAAGGAGACACATTGCACGACACCGTGAAGACCCAGCGAGGCCTGGTTCGTGGCCGCACCCACGACGGCATCGTCGCGTTCAAGGGCATCCCGTACGCCGTCGCACCCGACGGCGCGCGACGTTTCCTGCCACCGCAGTCTGCGGCGTCCTGGAACGGGGTGCGAGAAGCCGCCGTCTTCGGCACTGCTCCGCCGCAACGACCGCCGGCGCCTGGGATCCCGGCGGTGTGGCAGCCCGGCGACGGTCTGGACTGTCTGACGGTGAACGTCTGGACCCCGGCTCCCGGAGCCGTGCGCCTTCCGGTGATGGTGTGGATCTATGGCGGTCAGTGGATCCACGGCGCCTCGTCGATGCCGCACTACGACGGCTCGGTCCTGGCCGGGTCCGGTGTGGTGGTGGTGACCTTCAACTACCGCACCGGATTCGAGGGCTTCGGTCACTTGCCCGGCACGCCCGACAACCGGGGCCTGCTGGACCAACTCGCCGCGCTGGCGTGGGTCCAGGACAACATCGCCGCCTTCGGCGGTGATCCAGGCAATGTCACCGTCTTCGGGCACTCCTCCGGCGGTGCGTCCGCCGCCCTGCTCGCCGCGGCACCCGCGGCCGCCGGCCTGTTCCGGCGGTGCCTCGTGCAGAGCCTTCCCGCCGGATACCTCAGCGCCCCCGAAGCCCAGGGGGTCACTGAACGGCTCGCGGCAGCCGTCGGAACCGCCCCCACCAGGGATGCCCTCGCCGCGCTACCCCCGCAAGCCCTCCTCGGGCTTCCGGACAGACAGTTGACCGCCGGGCGCCCGGGCAGCGCGTTCGCCCCGGTCATCGACGGCGACCTGGTCACCGCACCACCCTGGCAGGCTCTCGCCGACGGGCGTGCCCGCCACATCGACCTGCTCTGCGGCTTCACCCACGACGAATACCGCGGCTTCCCACCCACGGCCGACCCAGCAGCGGTCAACCTGGAGGCCGTCGCCGCTCACTTCGGCCTCGCACCCGACGCCGCCTCGGCCTACCGCGCCGCCCACCCCGACAGCACCGGCGCCGAATTGTTCACGACGCTGATGTCCGACGCCCTGGTGCGCATGCCGACCACCTTCACCGCCGAAGCACACTCCCGGACCGGCGGCCGCACCTGGTTGTACGACTTCGCCTGGCAAGGACCGATCGGCGCCGCCCACGGCGTCGACCTGCCGTTCGTCTTCGGTCTGCCCGACACCCGCTACGCCGCCCGCCTCCTCGGCACCCCGCCCCCCACCGGCTTCGCCGCCCTGTCCCACCAGATCCGCACCGCATGGACCACCTTCGCTGCCACCGGCGACCCCGGCTGGCCACCCTTCGTCGCCCACCTCGGCAACACCCGCGTCTGGGACACCACAGTCACCGACACCACCTACCCTCTGCCGGACTCCCACCGCCTCTGGAGCCGGACGAATGTCCTCGCCGGGCGAGGTTCGGGATGACCCCAGTTCGGGGCGGACCCTGAACGTCTGGCCGGACGAACCCGCGAAGCAGGCCGACGTTCGCGACGGCAGGGTGCACAACGCCCGGCGCACAGGGGCACAACCGAGCGGTACACCCACGCCGGGACCCTCCAGATGAGGGACGCCAGAGACCGCATGGACTCGGCCCTCTGGGCTCGGCCTAACAGGCGACTGCAACCCAATCTGCTACTCACAGCCCCCCAGAGATCGAAAAAGGCCCTTCCCGCAAATTGGGAAGGGCCTTCGACGTGCGGAGGATCGGGGATTTGAACCCAGGATGGTGTTGCCACCAAACCGCATTAGCAGCTCGGATCTCGCCCGTTCAGAGCAGTTCAACCTGGACCACCGGGTGTGGCCGTCCCGTCTGGAACGGCATGAGACGGCGCTGGATTGCAACTAGAGCTCCCACTACGGAACGGGCTGCTGGATGCTCCGAGGCGACGTGGTGGAAGGCAGGCGGACGACGGACTACTAGAGCAGGAAATCGCCGTGGCGCGCGAGGTGGTGGCAGCTGTGGCCGATCTACGATTGGAGCGCGTATCAGGCTGCGTTTGACGCGTGCGTGTCTCCGCTGTGCGGCGCCTTAGGTGATCTAGCATGAGACTGTCAGTATTTACGGCAAAGCGAAAGCCGGACCATGTACATGATGCGCGAGGTCTTCCAAGCTGAACGTGGGAAGGCGCCGGAGATCGTGGCGGCATTCAAGATCCTCACCGGTGCGTTCGAAGAGGCGGGGTACACAAATCGGCGAATCTACGTGGATTATGCGGGCCCTATGGACACGGTCGTCTGTCAGTGGGAATTCGACAGCTTGGACCAATACTTCGCCATGGAGCGCCAGGCCTTTGTGAATCCGGACGAGAACACGCAGGCAATGATCGACGCCATGAACAACAACGCGAAATCCGGCTACAAAGAGATCTACGAGGTCATCCAGTAGCGGACGAGCCCTGCAGGCGTAGCACCGCGGTGCCCGCTGGTCGGTGGCGCTGGCTCTCGGCATCCGCCAGGGCGAGGCCCTTGGGCTCCGCTGGTCGTACATCGACATGGACACCGGCGAGATCCGCGCCTGGTTCCAGTGCAGCGCCAGGAATGGCGGCACGGTTGCGACGACCCCCACGCCTGCGGCGAGAACTGGCACCGTCGGCCGTGCCACAAGAAGTGCAAGATCCACGGGCACCGGCCGACCTGTATGCCGGGCTGCGCCAAGCCAGGCCACGCCTGCTACAGGCGGCCCTGCCTCAAGGACTGCACCGGCCACGCCGACAAGTGCCCAAAGCGGAGCGGCGGCGGCCTGGTCTTCCGCCAACGTAAAGGTAAGAGCAAGCTCACCCTCCAGTGCCCGCCCGAACTCCTCGCCCAGTTCAAGGCACACCGCGAGATCCAGGATGCCGAGCGCCAGAAGGCGGGGGAGCGCTGGGAGGATCACGACCTGGTCTTCGCCACCAAACACGGCACACCCATCGAGCGCACCGAAGACTGGAAGCTTTGGAAGGTCATCCTCAAGCAGGCCGGCGTCCGTGATGTCAGGGTCCACGACGCCCGGCACACCGCCGCGACACTCCTCATCGAGCAGGGTGTGAACATCTGGGTCGTACAGCAGGTTCTCGGCCACACCCGAGTCACGACCACCGAGCGCTACACCCACGTGTCCACACCGCTGATGCACGACGATCCGTAGCCGTTGCAACTAGCACTGCGACTATGGGAAACCGAAAGATCAAAAGGCCCTCTCCCCAAAAACGGGACGAGGGCCTTTCACCTGCGGAGGATCGGGGATTTGAACCCCGGATGGTGTTGCCACCAAACCGCATTAGCAGTGCGGCGCCATAGACCTGACTAGGCGAATCCTCCTGGAAGCCATGTGGCTCAGGACAGCGTACCGGCCTTCTGGCGAGGCGGCAAAGCGGTTCCCGCGCGTGCCTCCCAACGGACCCGCGCGTGCCCCCCGACGAACCCGCGCGTGCCCCCCGACGGACCCGCGGTGGGAATCCGAGGAGGTTATCCACCGCCTGTGGGTAACCTCCTGTGGACGAAGCCCGCCCGGTTCCAGAACGGGCTTTCGACTGTGGATGAGTCAGGCGGGGTTGGCCTCGCCCTCGATCTCGATCTTGACCTTCTTGCCCACCAGCACGCCACCCGTCTCGAGGGCCTGGTTCCAGGTCAGGCCGAAGTCCTCGCGGTCCAGTTCGGTGTGGAGGGAGAAGCCCCATACGTCCTGGCCCCAGGGGTTCGTGCCGGCGCCGCCGTACTCGACCGTGAGCTCGACCTCCTTGGTGACGTCGCGGATCGTGAGGTCGCCGGCGACGGTGAACTCGTCGTCCGACTGGCGAACCACGCGCTTGCTCTGGAAGGTGATCTCCGGGTACTTCTCGACGGCCAGGAAGTCGTCGCTACGCAGGTGGCCGTCGCGGTCGGCGACGCCGGTGTTGATGCTCTCCGTCTTGATCGTGAGCTGGGCGGACGACTCGAGGGGGTTCTCGGCGATGGTGACCGAGCCGCTGAAGTCGCCGAAATTTCCGCGTACTTTGCTGACCATCATGTGCTTGACGACGAAGCCGATGCGGGTGTGGGCCGCGTCGAGGTTGTAGGTGCCGGGGGCGGGGATGGTGAGGCCTTCCCAGGTGCGGACGGTCATGGTGGCTCCTCAAGAGACGAGTACTTGCCCTACGGATATTTGCGTTAACAGATATCTACATGAGGAATATTCCTCACGTCAACTATCGTCGGTTAGGGTGTGAGTGTGAATCCCATCGACGACCCCCGGCTCACCGCCATGGGCCTGCTGGCCGAGGTCCACGCGGGTCTGGTCGCCCGGATGCAGCCGGTGCTCAGCACGGCGGGCCTGTCCGAGATCGACTTCGAGACGCTTCTCCGCCTGGGCCGTTCCCCCGGCGAACGGCTGCGGATGACCGACCTCGCCGCCCAGACGGGCCTGTCCACCAGTGGCGTGACCAGGGTCGTCGATCGCCTGGAACGTGACGGTCTGGTGACCCGCGTAGCCTGCACCGCCGACCGGCGTGCCTCCTATGCGGCGCTCACCGACGCCGGCCGTGAGCGGCTCACGGCCGTCCTGCCCCTCCATCTCGCCGACATCCAGCGGTGCTTCACGGGTTTGCTCGCCGACGAGCAGCTCGAGGCGTTCCTGGAGGCCCTCCGTACGATCCGCGACGTCGTACGGCCCTGCGCTACGGCCGGGGCGGCGGAGAGCAGATCCCCAGTTCGGTCCTGAGCTTGGCCATGGCGCGCGACACCGTGCTCTTGACCGTGCCGACGCTGATCCCGAGGGTGCTGGCCACCTCGGGCTCCGTCATGTCCTCGTAGTAGCGCAGCACGATCGCGGCCCGCATGCGCTCCGGCAGCCTGCTCAGCGCCCGTTCGAGCCGCTCGTGCACCTCGCCGTACGCATCGGACTCGCAGGCCACCTCCGGCAACTCGTCGGAGGGGTACTCCTCGACCTTGCGCCGCCGCCACTGCGAGATGTTGATGTTGACCATGGCCCGCCTGACGTAACCGTCGAGCGCCCCGCGGTCCGTGATGCGGTCCCAGGCAAGGTATGTCCTGGTCAGAGCGTTCTGGAGCAGATCCTCGGCGTCCAAGGGATGTCCGGTCAGCTGATGAGCGGCGCGCAGCAGGGCGGGCCCGCGGGTCAGGACGTACTCGCGGAACTCCTCTTCACCTTTGGTGATCTGCATCGTGGCCAGAATCGCAGCCTGATGCCCTGTTAGGGCTGAACCCGAATTCATGATTCGGCCCGCCGACGACAAAGGTCCGTCAAGGTCGGTGGCGGTTTGTACGACGCCGGATGTCATGTCCTTCCCTTGGGGATGCGTATTTTGCTCCCTAATGAGATGTGCCCGCGCGCCACGCGCGAAGTCGTGTGACGCTATAGGAGCGAGGAGGAGGGGTGGATGGGCTATCCGAGCGTTGAGCGCCGGCGGATGCTCGCGGCGGCGGCGTTGGGGCGGGAGGCCGGAGCGCCGGGCCCCGAGCCGTCGAGCGGCGATCCGTTACGCGCCGTCGCGGGGGAGATCCGCGACATCAGCCCGCATCTGGTCATCATCGAGACGCCCGAGGGCGGGGAGGAGCGGCTGGTCATCGCCCCATGGGCCACCGCCTGGCACGGCCGCGACACCACCCCCGCCGATCTGCCCGCCGGCGCCCGGGTCATGATGCGCACCTGTCGCGAGGGCAGGGTCGTCGAGCGGATCTGGGCCGACACCACCCGGCTCACCGGGACCATCCTGTCCATCGAGGGTCGCAAGGACCTGACGGTCCAGCTCTCCTGCGGCCCGCACCGGGGCCGCCGGACGATCGTCATCCCCTACCGGGCCACCGGCCGCATCCAGGTACGCCACCCCAAGCTGGAGCCCGGCTACCTCTTCGACGCGATCGGCGTCCGCAAGGACGGGACGTGCCTGGCCCTGCTGCCCGCGACCTCCCAGCCCCCCTACGCCGCGAAGGCCGTGCCACCTCCGCCGCCCGCCTACGCCGGGGGCCAGCCGCGCGTCTCCGGGACCGCGACCTGGTCGGACGCGTTCGACGACGGCGAGCGCGGCGTCGCCTACCCGATGGTGGAACGTTCTGACGCCGGATGTCCCGACGCCGAGGTGTCGTGCGCCGGCCTGCCGTACCTCGCGGTGGGGTCGCTGCTCCAGGTGAAGAACGTCTGCGCGGACCGCTCGGTCAACGTCCCGATCGTCGCGTGCGGTTGCGTGGCCGGGCGCTTCTGCGATCGTTGCGTGGAATGCGGTACGTCGCCGCGCGGCCGGATCGCGGAGCTTTCGCCGTCGTCGTACGTCGAGCTCGGCGGCGACCTGGTCAAGGGGTGCTTCAACGCTCAGATCGGATTGGGGTGACGCTGGTGGTGGCATCGCAGCTACCGGTCCTGATCGTGCTGCTCGTCCTCGGGACGGTGGCCAAGCTCGTCACGGTGCGGTCGGGTGGCGAGCCGGGGGCGCTGTCGAGGCTGGGGCCGGCCGTGCTCGTTCCGGGGCGCATGCAGGCACCGGCGCTGGTGGCCTGCGCCGTGGGGGAACTGGTGCTCGCCGTGGGGCTCCTCGTGACCACCGTGCCAGTCTTCCGGTGGGCGACGGTCATGTTCTTCGCGCTCTCCACGTACGTGCTGCTGGAGCTGCGCAGGCGGCGGCCCGACGCGGGGTGCGGGTGCTTCGGCGAGGTCAGCGCGGCCCCGGTGGGCATCCGCGCGGTCGGCAGGACCGTCGTGCTCACCGGCATGGCGGTGATGACCGTGTGGGCGGAGGTGCCCGGATGGGTGGCGTTCGCGCGGCCGTCGTGGTTCGTCGCCGCCGGGGTCGGTCTGCTGGCGCTGCTGTCGCCGGAGCTCGAGGAGATGATCGACCGGCTCCGCTACCGCGCGCCCTGCGAGCAGCGGCCGGCGCCCGCCGAGGGCGTCGCGCTGTCTCGGCTGCGGGGGAGCGGCCCGTGGCGTACGCACCGGGACCACGTCGCCGCGGCGGAGCCGTACGACAGCTGGCGGGAGCTGTGCTGGCGGTTCTTCGCCTTCCAGGGCAAGGACGGCGGCGACGTCGTCTTCGCGGTCTATCTCAGCGGGAGGCGCCCGGCGGTGCGGGTCGCCGTGGTCAGCCCGGAGGACAGCGGATCTCTGCCCGCGTATACGCCTGTATCGGCCTGACGCTAGACAGCCGTAGATTTCCCTCGACGGGCATGGCGATATGGCTCTATTGGGCTGTCTAGCTTCCCCACTAGACAACCCAATAGAGGACTAGGGGTGCCGGCTAGATCGGTTGCGCACGTAGGAACCTCCCGAAATGTGGCACGGTGAACGCGATCTGGCCGCGCTCGGCACTGTAGATCAGCCCCTTCTTGATGAGGCTGTCGCGGGCGGGTGACAGGCTGGACGGCTTGCGACCGAGGGCGTCGGCCACCTCAGCCGTGGAGACCGGCTCGTCACCGATCTGGGCCATGGCGTGCATGTAGTCGCGCTCGGCCGGGGTGGCCCGCTCGTAGCGGCTGCCGAAGAAGCCCACCGCGAGCTCCTCCTCGGCCTCGGGAGCGGAGACCTTGACGTCGTCCACCGTGATCGGGCTGCGTGGCGCCAGATCCCACGCCACCTTGCCGTAGGCCTGGACGAAGTAGGGATAGCCGTCGGCCGCCTCGTAGAGCGCGTCGAGGGCGTCCTGCGTGAACTCCACCTGCTCCTCGCGCGCGGGCAGGATCAGCGCCAGGTCGGCCGCTTCGCGGTCGAGCTTGTCGATGCGCGCGTAGCGGAACAGCCGCTCCGAGTAGCTCTTGCTGGCCGACAGCACGCTCGGCAGATGCGGCAGCCCGGCCCCGACCACGATCAGCGGGCCGCCCGACTGGGACAGCTCGTGGCAGGCGGCGCAGAGCGCGGAGACGTCTGCGGCCTGCACGTCTTGCATCTCGTCGATGAAGAGCGCGATGCCCACGCCCAGGTCGGTGGCCACGCTCGCCGCGTCGACGAACAGCTCGGTGAGGTCGATCTCCAGGTCGCCGGAGTCGGCGCGGCCCCGGCTGGCCGGCACCTCGATGCCGGGCGACCAGTGCGAGGTGCCCTTGGCCGCGGCCGGATCGCGCATCGCGAACGCCTTGAGCACCCCGAGGAACTCCTCGATGCGCTCCGGCGCCCGGTGGCGCGGGGCCAGCTCGCGGATCGCCATGTGCAGGGCGGCGGCGACGGGACGGCGGATCGACTGGTCGGGCCGGGCCTCGATCTTGCCCGTGCCCCACAGCCGCTGCATCGCCATGGACTTGAACGTGTTGAGCAGGACGGTCTTCCCGACGCCACGCAGGCCGGTGACGACCATGCTCCGCTCGGGGCGGCCACGGGCCACCCGCTCCAGCACGACCTCGAACTGCTGGAGCTCGCGGTCGCGCCCGGCCAGCTCGGGAGGACGCTGCCCGGCTCCGGGGGCGTAGGGATTGCGCACAGGGTCCACGCTCTCGGACTTTATTGCGGGATATAGCGGCCGTCTTAGATTTGGGCAGAAAGCGCTACGGCGTGTCCGAACAGGCGAGGGCGCCATCACAGTCACCGGACACACCCCCTCTCACCAGGCCGAACCTCTGTTCGATTCGCTACCGAGAACTGTAGCGCGGACTCGAACACGCATGCGATGGTTTCGGGTAAAGATCTTCGCAACCCCGCGCCCGGCTGCTCATCGGATGCCGAACTTGGCAGGCGTACCGCGAGCCCAATAACGTTCGCCCCATGCGGACCTTCGCGAACGTACAGGAGCTCAAGTCGGCCGTCGGTGAGACGTTCGGCCCCACCGAGTGGCGCACGGTCACCCAGGAGCAGGTCAACCTCTTCGCCGACGCCACCGACGACCACCAGTGGATCCACGTGGACGTGGAGCGGGCCAAGGAGGGCCCGTTCGGCGGCACGATCGCGCACGGCTACCTGAGCCTGTCGCTGCTGCCGTCGTTCATGATGGAGCTCCTGCGCGTCGAGGGCATCGCCATGGGCGTCAACTACGGCCTCAACAAGGTCCGCTTCCCGAGGCCGGTGCCGGTCGGCGCGCGCGTCAGGGCCTCGGGCGAGCTGAGCGACGTCAAGGGCACCCCCGCCGGCTACCTGTCCAACCTCAAGGTGACGATCGAGGTCGAGGGGGAGCGGCGCCCGGCCTGCATCGCCGAGACGCTCAGCCTGTACATCCCGGCCGAGTAGTCCTTCTCTTCCGCGTGCTCTTCCCCGTGCTCTTTCCCGTGCAACAGAAGCGCCCGCCCGCCGGTCCTTGGGTTCGTGGACCATACGGCTGATTTCGATGAGTTCGTCCGAGCGCGGGGCGAGGCGCTCCTGCGGTACGGCTACGTGCTCTCCGGAAACTCGGAGGACGCCGCCGACCTCGTTCAGGAGGCGCTAGCCAGGCTGGGTGACGCCTGGCCGCGCGTCCGCAGGAAGGACGACCCGGAGGGGTACGTCCGCACGACCATGGTCCGGCTGCACATCAACGCCTGGCGGCGGCGGCACCGGGAGGACCTGGTCGCCGCGGTGCCCGAGCGCGGCAGGTTCGACCACTACGGCGACGCCGACCTCTGGGCCGAGCTCCAGGAGCTTCCCCGCAAGCAGCGGGCCGTTCTCGTGCTCCGCTACTACGAGGACCTGCCCGACGAGAAGATCGCCGAGGTGCTCGGCGTCTCCCGTGGGACCGTGCGCAGCCAGGCCTCCCGTGCCCTGGACAAGCTCCGGATCAAGCGAGTGCTGCAGGAGGCGCGATGAGAAGCGAAGAGGACCTGATCCGGACCCTGCGCACCGCCGCGGACCAGGTGCGTTCGGACGGTCTCGCGGGCGCGGTGGCCGCCCGCAGGCGTGCCCGCCGCATCAGGCAGCGGGTACAGGTGATGCTGGCGGCGGCCGCGGTCGTGGCGGTCGCGGGCGGTACGACGGCCGTCCTGTCCAGCGGGGGCGGGCAGGCGGGGCCGGCTGTCACCGTGACCTCCGGCGAACCATCGAGGTTGGAGGTCCAACCTGCGGCCGAGGTCTGGCCCAAGGCGGTCTTCAAGATGCCCGCCAAGGCCGCCGACGGCTGGAAATATCGCCCGATAACCGGCATGAGCCCAACTGAGGTGCTCCTCATCGCCGAGTCCTCGTTCGAGAAGGCGGGGCGGCTGGAGGTGTACGACTCGGCGGCCAAGAGCGCGCGCGTCCTCGGTGACGTACCGGCTCCCACGAACGTACGGGGCTACTACGCCCAGAACTTCGAGGTCGGCGAGAAGCACATCGCCTGGTACGGCGAGACCCCCAACAACGGCGACAAATGGGCAGATTTCTGGATCATGCCCAGGGAGGGCGGCGAGGCCAAGCAACTGGGCGAGGTCACCGGCTCGATGGCCGAGGTGGAGCGCATCGGCGTCACGGACGACTCCGTCGTCTGGTCGGTGCGGTCGGGCGGCGTCTACCGCGTGCCGCTGACAGGCGGCACGCCTCAACGCATCGCGGGCAGCGACGGGCTGCACCTCCTCTCCTGGCCGTGGGCGGGTGACCGCACTCGCCGCGGGGACGTCACCAACCAGCACAGGCTGGTCAACCTGGAGACCGGCGAGTCGAAGGACGTACAGGTACCGGACGGGGCGAAGGGCATGAGCTGCCTCCCCGACTGGTGTTTCGCCATGACGAAGGAAGGGGTGATCGCACAGCGCGTGGACGGCTTCGTCCGGAAGACGCTGCCCAGTGAGCTCACCCTGATGGGGTCCGACGACGACCGGCTGGGCACCCGGTTCGCGCTCCTCTCCGGACACGACAGCACTCCGGTGTCGGAGAGCACTGCGCGGTCGATCGTGTTCGACGCGGCCACCGGCCTCAAGGCAGGCGTCGGCAAGGTCTGGCCGAACGGCGCGAGCGCCCTGGGCAGAGGCGTCTCCTCCTCGCCCACCACGATCATCTACTGGGATGAGGACCGGGAGCACTACGACGTGTGCGGGTCCGAGGGGGAGTCGAAGACGTGCCAGTCCAAGGAGCGGGGCGGCGGCAAGGAGTTCACCGTGCTGAACCTGGCGGCCGTCACAACAAAGGGTGAATGATCGCGGCCACCGCCACCACCCCCAGCAGCCCCAGGTAGGCCAGCACGAGCCGGGTGTCCCGGAGCAGGCACTTGCTCCGGGACAACCCGGCTCGCCGCGCCTTCCAGTAACCCGCGAACCCCAGCGCCGCGAACCCCAGCACCGCCCACGCCCCCAGCAACCAGGCCAGCAGCGCGACCGTCGCATACACGCACAACCGCAGCGGATCGTAGGGCTCGGCCTTCACGTGACGACCTCCAGCGGCGCTTTCATGTGACGACCTCCAGAGGCAGGCGTGCGCGGGGTTCGGAGGCCACCGCGGACAGCCGCTGCCCCGCCAGCCGCGGCCACGCCTGCACCGCACAGAACGGCGCACACTGATCCCGTGCCTGATCGGGTGCTCGCCCGGCCCGCGTGCCGACGTGCACGCAGCACTGCGTCAGCCGCTCCTCGATCATCGTCGAGATGTCCATGAACGGCTTCACCGTCACCCGCACCACTCGCTCGCCCAGCATCCTGCGCAGCTTCCTGCGCCCGCCGGGCAGCGCCGACGAAGCCAGCGTGAGCAGGGTGGCCACGCCGAGGTCGCAGTTCTCGCAGATGTCGCGCCACAACTCGCCGATCCGCGGATGCGACAGCGACGACTGCTCCGACAGCAGTCCGAGCAGCGACTCCTGTACGGCCAGCCGCAGCTCGCGCGGGATCTCGCTGTCGGCGATCCGGTTGGACACCAGGCCGAGGTTCGCCTTGAGCCGGTCGTGCCCCATCAGCGCCACCAGCGAGCGCCACTGCCGCGCGTCGTCGCGGATCAGGTAGCCCACCGAGCAGCAGTGCGGATGCGAGCAGGGCAGAGCCGTGAGGTCGCGCCACGTGACCAGCCCCCCGGTCTGCGGGCCGAGCCGCCCGAGCACGCCCGTGTGGGTGAGCCGGTCCATCGGGTCGATCGGCCCCGACCTGCCCGAGCCGAACTGCGGCTGCAGCGACACGCCGCCGACGTACGGGGTGTCGAGGGCCAGCCGGATGACGTCGCCGATCTCGCCGTCGTTGACGCCGAGCGCCGCCGTCATCACCAGCGTGGTGAAGATCTCGCGTTCCGACAACCGCTGCACGGCCTGCGCCTTGAGGCGTCGCAGGTCACCGCCGCGGTGATGCTTCGACGCCTCGGCCGAGCTCCCGTCGTACTGCAGGTAGACCTCGACCCGCTCCCTGTGCTCGGTCAGCAGGTCGAGCAGGTCGTCGTCACGGGCGATGAGCACGCCGTTGGTGTTGATCAGGATGCGGGTGACGGGCCGCCGTACGAGCTCGCCGAGCAGGTCGGCGAGCTCCGGATGCAGGGTCGGCTCGCCGCCGCTCAGCATGAGCACGTCGAGCTTGCCGTTCTCGCGGGCGAGGCGCTGGTCGACGTTGGCGAGAACCTCGGCCACCGGGACGACACCGCTCAGCTCGGGGGAACTGCCGGTGAAACAGGTCGGGCAGCGCAGGTTGCACGCATCGACGATGTCCTCCAGCAGGATGCACGTGTGCTGGGTCTGCATCTCGGGCAGGCCCTGCAGGTACGCGGCGGGCACCGGCGCGAAGTTCCCGGCCACGTCCGGGATGTGCTGCTTCGTGGGAGCGGTCCATTCCTCCAGGTACGCGAGGATCTCCGGGTCCTCGTCGTACAGCGTCCGCACCAGGCCGTGCTCGCGGCACCCGCGCTCCAGCCACACCCTGCCGTCCCGAACGGCCAGATAGCCGCTCAGCCGCTCCACCCGCTCCAGGTCCTGGCCGTGGCAGTGCGGGCAGAAGGCGTTGACGTACCTCAGGATGCGGTCTCCCCGCAGTCCCATCCCAGTGCTCATCTGACGACCTTCCGCCGGAAAAGGGCATCGTAGTAGCCGCGTCGCCACCCGTACCCGACCCTGATCCCGAGCAGCAACAGGCCCGGGACGAGAAACCACTGTGGCCGCGTGAGGTCCAGCCAGACGGTCTCGTTCGCCCTGGCGAACTCGACCGCGAACCGGAACACCGCGTACCCGGCCAGGTAGAGCGTGAACAGCTCGCCCGGCCGGCTGAGCCTGCCGCGCGCCCACACCAGCGCGCCGAACGCGGCCAGGTGGAACACGATCTCGTACACGAACGACGGGTGCATGGCCTGCCCCACCAGGCAGCCGGGACACTCGGGCGTGGTCGCGGGAGCATGCACCCCCCACGGCAGATCCGTGGGCCGCCCCGGTGCCTCGGTCAGATGGCAGCCGATCCGCCCGACCGCCATCCCCAACGCCACCGCGGGGGCGAACAGATCGCCCGTCCGCTCCTTGTAGCCGATGATCCTCTTGGCCACCAGCACACCCACGTACGCCCCGGTCAGGCCGCCGAGGACGCTCCGCGAGCCGTACAGCCAGAGATCGGACAGATCAAGCGTCTCCAGCCACCCGGCCAACCGCATCCCGATCGCCCCACCCACCAGCGCCCCCGTGACGGTGACCAGCGACTGCTCGTTGAGCGCCCCCCGCCGCCGTGCCTCCCGTACGAACACCACAGAAGCGACCAGCACCCCAAGGCCCACGAAAATCTCATGCAGTGGCATGTCAGGCGTACAACTCCGGATTGAGCCCCGTACAGAACCCCGCCGAGACGATCGACCACAAGGCCCACCCGATCATCAGCCCCAGCCCCAGCCCGGTCGCCCACGGCCGCCGCACGAACAACAGCCCGGTCCCTGCCCCCAGCCCCACCAGCGCCAGCACCACGGCCCCGGCCGCGACGAACCCAGCGCTGGTGCCGCTGTTCTGCTCCATGGACGCGATGACGATGAAGAACCCGACGACGACATTGATCACGCTGTAGACCACAAACCCGACAAACGCCAACCCCACCACCACCCCAGCGGACCCGCCCCCGGAACCAGGCGCAGGCCCCGGCGGCACCCCCCACCCACCGGGCGGCATCCCTCCAGGCGGCACGCCCCCCGCCCCACCAGGGAGCCCACCCACTCGCGGTGGCACGTCACCCGCTCCGGCGGGGGATCCGCCCACTCCCGGCGAATCGCCCTCCACTCCGGCCGGACCCCGACCCGGGCCCGGCAGCGATCCACCTTGACCCGGCACCACCCCATGACCAGCGGGCGACACCTCGCCCTGCCCAGGCGACCGCATGTCACCTGGAAGCGCATCGCCCCGCCCCTGCCCCTGCTCCGGCCCACTTTCGCCAGAGGCCGACCCGATTCCGTCCGGAGAATCCGGTGGTGGTGGTGTGTTCATCTACGTGAGCTCTCCCTGATCCGAAGCCAGGCTAGGGGTCAGCACTTGCATTTGTCTGTACGGATCCCCCAGAACCACAACCCACAGGCCACAAGCCGCACCAGAAGGACACGACCACAGACCCACGACGACCGAAGGACGCGAGACGAGCCCCAAAAGAAGCCCAGCAACCCAGGCGCCAAGACGTATCAGCCGGCCCCTGGCCTACGCGTACATCCCTGGATTCAGCCCTGTGCAGTACCCGGCCGTGACAATCGACGCCAACGCCCAGCCGATCAGCAGCCCAAGCCCCAGCCCCAGCGCCCAAGACCGACGCAGCACCAGCAAGACGATGCCACCCCCGAGGGCAGCCAACGCCAAGATCACCGCCCCGACGCCGATCGCCACCGAAGACTCCATGCTCAGCACCACAATGGCGACCACCACGTTGAAGACCCAGTAGCCGAAGGCCCCAACGAACGCCAACCCGACGACCACCCCGGTCCTCCGAGGCGGCTCCGGCACACCCGGCTGCTGCGGCGGCGGCACACTCACACCGATCACCCTACGTGCCCACCCACCACACGAGTGAGAGCTGACATGCGTCGTGGTAGTGACCCCGGCGATGTCGAGCTCCCTCGCGATCTCCGCATTGGACGACCCACGCCCACGCGACGCACCGGAAGGACCGGGACAAGTTCCGCCGCCGCTTCGCCGACGGCCCCCGGCCCCCCGCCAGGCGGCATGGCCCGCGCTCGCCCCGAGTGGGCCATCTGGCTACGCATCGCTCTTGATCCCCCTGATCGCCCTCATCCGGCCCATCAGCCACACCCTCTGGTCCAGCAGGACGGAGTCGGCACGCTCATGAGCGCGGTAACCGGTTCGAGTCACTCCCGAAGACCCGCTATGCTTGCTTACGCAGCGAGCGGCCGTAGCTCAATGGATAGAGCATCTGACTACGGATCAGAAGGTTAGGGGTTCGAGTCCTCTCGGCCGCGCTCCAGGTCAAAGGCTCTCTGGGATGATCCCGGGGAGCCTTTTTCGTGGTCGGACAGCAGCGTTGTACAGCAACGCAGGCCCACCCTTCTATGCACACCAGCGGGCTCGTGCCCTCGCCTCCAGGCCCCCGGACGCCGACGACCCTACTCAGGCGCCGCTGAGTCCCTCTCTGAGGCGGCGAACCCACTCTGCGGGGAAGACTTGCTCAAGCCGCTCTTTGCTGGTTTCCAACATCCCCTCCTTCGCCAAGGGGAGAAGAGCGCCATCCTGGACCGCCTTGTGATCCTCGGGTGCCGGACAGATGAGGACGGCGAGAATCCGGCATGTCCGTTGCAACTCCTCGATCCCCGTCGCGTGGATCATGCTCTTGATGGGTTCCCACGCCGTCCGTACGGCAAGAGCCACCAGCGGTTCGAGGAGAGCGCTGCGACGCTCGGCCTTTCGGGACCGCATGAGGACCGTCGATCGTGGTGCGACGTGGTGAGTTGACCGACAAGGCGTGGGTGCGGATCGAGCCGTTGCTGCCATGAGCGGTTCAAACGCTGGGAAGAAGACGGCACTTGGGCTCGGCTGCTGGAGGAGATGCAGGTCAAGGACGACTCGATCGGCCAGGTCGAGCTGATGGGGAGCATCGATTCCACCATCGCCCGGGCGCGTCAGCACGCGGCCGGGGCCCGTAAAAGGGGGATGACGGCGGGACGATCGATACGGAGCAATCGCAAAACCGGCAGGTGCTCGGACGGTCCCGCGGGGGGTTGACCACCAAGCTGCACCTGCTTGTCGAAGCCCGTGGGCTGCCGCTGGCGCTGTATCTGACCGGCGGCAACGTGGTCGACTGCACCGCGTTCGAGGCGGTGATGGCCAAGTTCCGGCTGCGCCGCCCGGCCGGGGGTCGTCCTGGCACCCGGCCGGGCACGCTGATCGCCGATAAGGGGTACTCCAGCCGCAAGATCCGTCTCTCGTTGATGCTGTGGCTCCGGCACGCCGAATTGTCAGACACGATGCCCCGACGTATCCAGGAGCAGGACGGCCGCCGCTTCAGGCGCGACGTCGGCGGTTCCTATGAGGGCATTGGCATGGATGCGAACATCGCGGAGCACAAAGCCCGTCAGCACGTCCGGTTGACGCTTCTGCGTGGTGAAGAGCCTGAGCCGACGAGACATCGCCACAGTGAGAAGTGGCACTACTAGCGAATGCGCAGAAGCGTCCCAGGGGTTCTGGAGCGCTTCCACGTGGCAGGCTCGGTCACGTCAGAGTCCTGCCGAGCTTGGCGAGCGCCTTGAGCTTCTCATCGAGGGAGGCGTGGGCGTAGATCGTCATGACGCCACAGCACCGGCTGTGGCGGGTCGCATCAGCTTGCCGTGTGAAGGAGTCCCGGGCTCCTGATACATGATGATCTGTGTGGAGACGGCCAGGAACGTGATGACGGCTGGCACGTTGGGTGCGTTGCTGGACCGTTCGCTTGTGCAGATGGCGGAGGCTGCCGCGGACGCCAGAACCTACGATCGTGAGACCATTTACACGGTTTCCGACGTGTGGGACAACAACACCTTTCCCTTGTTCCGCGCACTGGCCGCCCGTACATGGTGGGGCCGTGACCGGCGGGCACGTGCCGCCCTGGAGTGGATGGCCGCTTTCGGTGTGGAGCGGCGGACGTGGATGGCGGAGCAGTCGGCGATCGCCGGGTACCCGTTGCTGCCACCGTCGATGGGGACCGACCGCCACTACCGCCACTACCGCGATTACCGGGGAGTCGTGAGGGCGTCTAGGGAGCCGCTGACGACGGAGGTCGCCGCGGCGGTCGGCGTCGACTACGACCTGGCCACCGCCGAGGTTCGCTCCCTGTTGTTGGAACGGATCGGCACCCGGTTGACCGGCGCCCTGGTTGTGACCGCCCGACGCCGATACACCTCTGAACGGCCAGCCGACGAGGTCGCCGAGTTACGGCTGCGGCTAGACGAGGTCACCGACGCACACTTCAATTCCCATGACTCGTCCAGGATCACCATGGATTTCGGGACGGGACAGGTGGCGATCGGCATGGGGAAACGCGGAATCCTGCGTGCGGCGGGTGCCACCGTCCACCCCGACGACCTGAGCTGGCACCTGTCCGCAGCAGGCCGAGCGTTCGATGCGCGAACCCTGGCGGGCTCGCGGCCATCTCATGAGGCTCCTCCGCCGCGATGGCAGGAACCGCTGGGCGAGGGCCCTTTGGTCGCCGCGACGATCCTGCACAATGCGATGCTGCAGATTCGTATGGTCCGCTACGCCCGCCATGCCGGTGAGGTCTTGGTTCGACCTTTATGTCTGGCGTTTGCCGGCGCGGGGAAGTCCATTCTCGCCGCAAGCACGTACATGCGGGCGAGCCGGCGCGAGGAGGCATTCCGTCAGCTGGTCGAGGGCTGGGTACGGAAAGGAGGGCCTGACCTGGCTCCCTGGTTCGCGGCGCGCCTGCGCGCACTCGCCGGCGAGGTCAGCGGCACGACCCGAGAGTGGGTCACATCGGTGATACCGCAGCTGGAACGAGACTCCGAGGTGGAGGGAGGGGCAGCCTCCGATCTGCCTGCGGAGGCCGAGCTGCGGTTGGTCAAATACGTGGCAGCGCACACTCGGCATGAACATCCATACGCCGGCTCGGCCCTGGTCCAGTTGGCCGTGCCGCCTCGTCCCCAAGCCGGCCAAGATGAATCCTGGACCTTGTATGGATGGGAGTTCACGAGCCCTCATCTTTTCCAGTTGAGCGACACCGTCTTCCACGGCGCCACTAACCCACAGCTGATAGGAGCCCCTGGGGCGGTCCGCTCCCTCAGCCTGAACGGTGGCGACCTCACTGTGGCCACCGCGAAGCTCGAAGACCCCCTGTGGCGTCATCTGGGCACTGCGGCCGCTTCTACTTGAAACTGAATTCAGATTATATTGCTGGCAATCGCAGGAGGTGCACCATGCCAACCATCGACGTCAACGGCACGACGCTCTACTACGAGGACGACGGTCCACGGGATGCTCCGGCGCTCGTCATGAGCCCGTCGATGTTCTTCGACACCCGGATGTTCCAAGCCCAGGCCGATCACTTCAACGACCGCTACCGGGTGATCCGGTACGACCATCGAGGACAGGGGCGCAGTGCTCGTGCCCCCCGCGATCAGCTCGATTACGACACGCTCACCCAGGACGTCGTCGAGCTCATTGGCGCGCTCGGCATCGCGCCGGTCGTGTTCGTCGGCAACTCGATGGGCGGGTTCGTCGGGCTCCGGCTCGCGGCACGTCACCCCGAGCTGCTGCGCTCGGCGGTCGTCATGGGTACGTCAGCCGACGTCGAGGAGCAGGTGGAGGAGATGGACGTCCTCATTGACGTGCTCGGCGAGCACGGCATGGAGCCGATCTTGGAGGGTCTACTCACGTTCATGATGGGCGAGACCACCCTGAACGACCCGTCTCGTGCCCACATCCTCGCCGGGGTGCGCCAGCTCCTCTTGAGTCGTGGCCCCGAGTACGCGGACGCGGCGTGGCACATCCCGCACCGGGCCGGCGTCTTGGACGAGCTGGCCGCGATCACCGTCCCGCTCGTCGTCGTCGCAGGCACCGAGGACCACACCTATCCGCCCGAGAAGTCCAAGCAGATCGTCGCGGGGGTGCCACACGCCGAGCTGGTCGTAATGGAGCACACGGGTCACGTCCACGCCCTGGAGAATCCTGACGGTGTGATCGACCTGCTCGAGCGGCATCTCCCCACGGTGGTGTGACGAGGGAGAGTCAGTGGTCACCACGGTCTGCCGGGTGACCACCGACTCCCGTTGCGCTCACCCGAAGTAGCGGCGGGTTCTTGACGGGTGCTGGGCGTGCCCTCTGTGCTGGTGATCCAGCTCCAACCGCTGGTCCCCCGGCCGAGCAGGTAGGTCGCCATCTGGCTGCGGGGCTCCTTCGCGTGAGCTGGAGATCGCTGTCCGCCGCCGGTGAAAATCGGATGACATTTCGGTCCACTTGCCGGAATGCTGGACGCGGGCGATGAGTTTTGTCGGTGGTGTCGGTCAGTCTTATGCATGACCACGACTGCTTGTGAGACCCAAGGCTGGGACGCCAGCCACGACCAAGTCATGTCCCGACAACCCCGATCGAGGTACCGTGTCCAGCCCACAGCTCGACTCACCTGCCACGTCCGCGACCGCCGTTTCGGGTCGCACCCCCGCCGTGATCCGGCTGTTGGTGCTCGCCACGTTCGTGGTCATCCTCAACGAGACGATCATGATCAACGCGATCCCGCGGCTGATGGGCGCGCTCCGCATCACCGAGCAGACCGCTCAGTGGCTCTCGACCGCCTTCATGCTGACCATGGCCGCGGTCATCCCGATCACCGGGTGGTTCCTGCAGCGGGTGTCCACCCGCCGCGCGTACGCCACCGCGATGGGCCTGTTCCTGCTCGGCACGGCGTTGGCCACGGTCGCGCCGATGTTCGAGGTGCTGCTGGGCGCCCGCATCATCCAGGCGTCCGGTACGGCGGTGATGATGCCGCTGCTGATGACCACGCTGATGCAGGTGGTGCCCGAGGCCGACCGAGGCCGGGTGATGGGCAACGTCACGCTGGCCATCTCGGTCGCGCCCGCGATGGGCCCGGCGGTCTCGGGGGTGATCCTCCAATTCGGGTCCTGGCGGCTGCTGTTCGCCGTGGTGCTCCCCATCGCCGCAGTGATCACATGGCGCGGCCTGAAGCAGCTCAAGAACGTCGGAGAGCCCCAGTTCAGCACCATCGACTGGTTCAGCGTGGTGACCGCCGCTGCCGGTTTCGGCGGCCTGGTCTACGGGCTCAGCCAGTTCGAGGGCGGTGACGTCCGCGTCGCCGCCACGATCGTGGCGGCCGGCCTGATTGCCATCACCGTCTTCGTCGTCCGCCAGCTGTCGCTGCAGAAGCGCGGTGCGCCGCTGATGGACCTGCGTACCCTTCGCCACCGCACCTACACGGTCGCGCTGATCCTGATGTCGGTGGCTTTCATGGCGATGCTCGGATCGATGATCTTGCTGCCGCTGTACCTGCAGAACGTCCGCGCGCTCAGCCCCCTGGAGACCGGGCTCCTCGTGATGCCGGGCGGCCTCGCGATGGGGCTGCTCGGTCCGACCGTCGGCCGCCTGTTCGACCAGTTCGGCGGCCGGGTTCTGGTCATCCCCGGCGCGATCGGGATCACGCTCGCGCTCACCGGCTTCACGCAGGTCACGATGACCATGCCGTTCTGGCAGCTTCTCGCTCTGCACGCGCTGCTGATGGTGAGCCTGGCGGCGACCTTCACCCCGGTGTTCACTCTCGGGCTCGGAGCGGTTCCTCCGCGGCTCTACTCCCACGGCAGCTCGATCCTGAGCACGCTGCAGCAGGTCGCGGCGGCCTTCGGCACCGCGCTCGTGATCACCGTGATGAGCGCGCGAGCCGATGCCCTGAAATCCGCGGGAGTCACCGAGGCACTCGCCAACCTCGAGGGCATGCGGCTGGCTTTCATCATCGGCGCGGTGCTGTCCGTGGCTGTGGTCATCGCCGCCCTGCTCCTGCCGGCCCGAGCGAACAACGCCGGTGTGCTCGAGGAACCCGCCGATGAGACCGGTATGGCGGCGGTGGAGAGCGAGGCTTGATCTCTCTTGTCGGGCGGGCCGCGCGCCTGCCCGACAAGCAGCGGATCAAGTTCGCCGCCGCGGATGCCGGGCAGACCGGCGATCTGTACTTCACGCCGCCAGGACAGCGGGAACGCCCAGTGGTCAGGGCAGGAGCCCTGCCGCGGTCGCCGAGACGACCGTCCCGGAGGGGATCGCCCCCATCATGATGGGGGCGGCCTCCGAGAATGCGGCGGGCTCAGCGGAGACCGCGGCGGGTTCAGCTGAGCGAGAGTGTCGCGATGACGATCAGCATCAGCATGAGCGCCAGTAGGCCCCCCGCGACCGCCAGCAGGGCGATCACGCAGCCCTTTCCGTTCCATGGTTGGGGGGCGGGGCCGAGGGCGCCTCGGGAGTAGGCCCACATGGGGGCGCGGTATTCGAGTTCGAGCGCCATTCCGGGCTGGAGCAGGACCGTCAGGTCCGCGGGGCCGATCTGTGGGGGGAGGAAATAGGGCAGGTGGATGTGAAGGTGGTACTGGCCGGGAGGAAGTGGGATCGTGTTGCGGCCCCATCTGCCCAGAGTCTGGTGGCCGTTGAGGATGATCTTGGGGGTGATCATGCTCAGCATGAAGCCGATCCAGTGTCGCCTCACATCGAGGATGAGATACGCCTGCGCCCCGGAGGGTACGGGTGGGGGCGGCTGGCTCGGCCGGCTCGGCTGGCTCCATGGGGAGAAGGGCGCGGGCTGGTGCATGGCGCTCAGGCTACTTCCACCCGATCTGTCACGATGTTGTTGTCGCCGGATGTTCAAGGGGTTGGGCTGGGCAGGCGATCAGGGGTCTGGCGTCCGGGCTCGTGTTCGGGCGGTCGAGCGGGGCGAGCGGGTCGACCGCTGGAGGCGTCGTGCTGCCGTCGTGGACGCGCCACACGCACCCGGGGGGCCCTGCGTCCGAGGGCCCGCTTGACGCGGGGCTGCTCCGGCGGCGCGGGCGCGAGCGTCTTGCGGCCGGGGTGACGCTGCCGGGCGTGCCCGGCTCGGCGGACCGGATCACCGCGTACGAGGACTGGGTGGTCGGCGAGGAGGGGCTCGAGGCGTCGTTGGACCGGATGGCCGGACCGGGATGGGTTTCTGTGCCTGCGTTCTCCAGTTGGGAGACCTTCGAGCAGGTCGCCCGGTCCTGGGGCTCTGGCCGGTTCCGTGAGTCGTTTCGGGCGGCCCACGCGCGCCTGGGGCCATTGGTGTCGGCCGCGTACCACGGTCGGATCATCCGCTGACTCTCCCGGTCTGCTGCGGGTCGACGCTCAGCCGAGGAACGTCGCGGTCGTCGCGACGAACCTGTCGGGGTCGTCGAGCCATGGATGATGGCCTGCCTCTGGTTGAACGGCGAACTCGGCGTTCGGGAACAACTCGGCGAATTCGGCCGCGGCGCTCGGGGGCGTGTTCAGGTCGAACTCTCCGGCGAGCAGCAGCACCGGGGCGTGGAAGGCGGCGAGTGCCGCGCGAGTGGCGTCCGGGTGGAACGCGCCCTCGGCGCCGAAGGCGGCCGCGGCTTCGGCGTTCCGGCGGCGGTCGTGGGTCGCCTGGTGGGCCTGTGCCGCCGCGTCCCATCGCCCGTAGAGGAAGGGGTCGATGGCCTTCCTGTTGCCGGTGGTGACGTTGCCGGCCACGATCTCCTCAAGGGCCGCGTAGGCCGGTCCGAACCAGGGCTCGTCCCCGCGGAGCCGCGCGGTCGCGAGCCGGGACTCCCCGGTGGCCTCGATGCCGACGGCCCTGGTGCTGGGGGTGATCAGAGCGAGCTTGCGGACACGTGCCGGGCGCCGGGCCGCATAGAGAACAGCGAGGTTCGCGCCCGCGGAGTGCCCGAGCAGGTCCAACTGGTCAAGATCGAGGTGCTCGCGCAGGGCCTCGACGTCATCGACGAGCCGGTCACAGCGGTACGAGGTGGCGTCCGCCGGTGTCCCGGACCGGCCGGTGCCCCGAGGGTCCACCATGATCAGCTGTCGATGGGCCGACAGGCCGCCGAGGTCCCCGAGGTAGACCGAGTCCTGCATCGGGCCGCCCGGTAGGCAGATCACCGGGTGGCCCGCTCCGAACACGTGGTAGGCGAGGTCGGTTCCATCGTGGGCGGGGAAGGCGGGCATGGCCGTGATCCTTTCAGCGGCATTCCGGCCAGAGCAACCGGGTATTTCGACCGGGCGACCGCTGTTCGGACCGCATCCCTGATCCCTGGCTGCATGATCACGTCGGAGCGTTGGCGGCTGTGGATATTGAGTTTCCGTTTCTGGTCGAGGGTCGGCCCGGGGTCCCGGATGTGGCTCCCTCCGGACGACTGGTTACGACTCCGGTCGATAACAAATTCGAGCCAGGGCTTTCAAGATCTTAGTAAGTAACACTATGTTCCCTTTGATCGCGATTACGGAGGTTGTCCGGCTCTACTGGTGATAGAGGAGTTTCGCATGCGCAAACGCGCGTATCGGAGCGTGCTGGCCGCCGTCACCGCGGCCTCGGCCATGGCTCTCCCCCTCGTCTCGGCCGCCCCGGCCAGCGCGGACCCCGATCCCGCGGCGTTCAGCAGGAGCCTCACCGCGCCCACGGTGAAGCGGCACCTGGAGAAGCTGCAGGAGATCGCCAACGCCAACGGCGGCACGCGCGCCTCGGGCACCCCGGGCTTCGACCGGTCGGTGGACTACGTCGCCGGCAAGCTGCGCAAGGCCGGCTATCGGGTCACGCTCCAGGAGTTCGAGTTCCCGTTCTTCCGGGAACTGGAGAAGCCGGCCTTAGCGAGGACCGCTCCCAGCCCCAAGACGTACGTCCCCGATACGGACTTCGCGACCATGACGTACTCCGGGTCGGGTGACGTCAGTGGCACCGTCCAGGGTGTGGACCTGGTCCTCCCGCCGACCCCCGCGCCGAGCTCCACCTCCGGGTGCGAGGCGAGCGACTTCGCCGGATTCACGGCGGGCAACATCGCCCTGCTCCAGCGTGGCACCTGCACCTTCCAGATCAAGGTGGAGAACGCGCTGGCCGCCGGCGCCAGTGCGGTGATCATCTTCAACGAGGGCCAGCCCGGCCGTGACGGGCTGCTGAACGGCACCCTCGGCGTCCCGTTCACCATCCCGGTCGTGGGCACCACCTTCGCCGCCGGCAACGAGCTCGCATCGGCCGGCACCGCCGTTCAGCTCAAGACCAGGACCGAGAGCGACCTGCACCGCAAGACCCGCAACATCATCGCCGACCACCGCTCAGGCAACCCCGACAAGGTCGTCGCCCTCGGCGCGCACCTCGACAGCGTGGTCGCCGGGCCGGGGATCAACGACAACGGCTCGGGCAGCGCGGCGATCCTGGAGACCGCGCTGAGGCTGGCACCCCTGCCCACCAAGAACAAGCTCCGCTTCTACTTCTGGGGCGCCGAGGAGCTCGGCCTGCTCGGCTCCGAGCACCACGTGGCCAACCTCTCCGCCGAGGAGAGAGCCAAGATCAAGCTGTACCTGAACTTCGACATGATCGCCTCGCCGAACTACACGTTCGGAATCTACGACGGCGACGACTCCGACGGTGTCGGCGCCCCGGCCGGACCGCCCGGATCCGACAAGATCGAGAAGCTCTTCGAGAAGTACTACACCACGATCGGCAAGCCGTTCGTCGGCACCGACTTCACCGGGCGCTCCGACTACGGCCCCTTCATCGAGGTCGGCATCCCGGCCGGTGGCCTGTTCACCGGCGCCGAGGGCATCAAGACCGAGGACGAGGCAGCGAAGTTCGGCGGCCAGGCGGGTGTGGCCTACGACAAGTGCTACCACCAGGAGTGCGACAACCTCGCCAACATCAACGACGAGGCCCTGGCGATCAACTCGGGCGCCGTGGCGACCGCCGCGCTGGTCTACGCCTACAGCAAGGAACTGCCCGGCAGCGGGACCCCCGGCTCCACCACTCCCGGCACCGGCGGTGGCGGTGACGACCACGATCACGGCCACACGGTGAGCGAGTAGCACCTTCTCATGTGAACGCCCGTCTCGGGTGAACGGCCCCTTTTCGGGTGAACAGCGCATGGCCCCCGCCGTCTGGAGAGCGCAGGCGGCGGGGGCCGTGCTGTGCCGCCGCGTGGAAACGGGTTCGCGCTCTACCCGGGCAACCGGGCGCGCAGGGCCTGGATGAGCCAGTCGAGCGCGGGGGCCGTGCTTTCCGGGGCCGGCCAGCCGTTGATGACGGCGAGGGACTGGAGGTACTGCTCCCTGCGGGGGTCGTTCGCGGTCTCCAGCCGGGTCAGCAGCCTGTGCCGGAGGTCGGCGTGGTCGGCGTGCTCGGGGTGGCCGAGGATGCGCGCGTAGTGCGCCGCGATCGCCGCCACGACGGGGTCGGCCTGCGGGGAGGCCGGAGCGAGGCCGGCTGTCAGGGCCGGGGCCACCTGGTCACGGACCATGGCGACCAGGTCGCGGCGCGGGACTCCTCCAGTGGTGTCACGCTCGGCCGCGTGCTGTTCGGCCATGTGCCGCAGGCCGGCGCGGAAGTCCGGGTCCTGCGAAAGCTCGGCCAGGTCCACCCACGCCTCGACCTGCTCGGCGTCCGGGTCGTCGGGGAGTTCGGGGGTCATCGAGCACCGGATCGCCGTGACTGCCGGATCGGCGTCCAGGCCGCCGAAGGCGGCGTCGAGGAAGTCGCCGATCAGACGTCGGCGTTCGTCCCGCGACAACTTGGCGAGCCTGTGCATGAGTTCCATCTCCTCTGGGGTGGAGCCGCGCCTGGCCACCGCCGCCAGCACCGAGCGCCGCAGGCGTAGCACCCGGATCCGCACCTCGAGTGCCTCGGCGTGGGCCGCGGCGACCTCGGCAAGCGAGATCTGCCGGTCCACGATCTTCGTGATCGTGGGAAGGTCCAGGCCCAGGGCGCGCAGCGTTCGGACGAGGTCCAGGCGGGCGAGCGCGTCGATGCCGTAGAAGCGGTAGCCGGCCGGACTTCGGTCGGTCGGCGGCACGATCCCACGGTCGGAGTAGAACCTGATGGTCTTGACCGTCAGCCCCGCCATCCGGGCCAGCTCGCCGATCGAGTAGAGCCTGTCGCCGTTCATGCGCTCACCCTGGTGCCTCCCTCTGGTGGAGACTCAAGCCCAGTCTCCGGAGTCAACCGCACATGAGCCGTTGCGCCGCGGCGATGGCGTCGCCGGCCATGCTCGCGTTGACCTGTACCACGACCACGCGGCGGCCGTCCTCGGTGCTCATGGCGGCGCCGCCGTACCCCAGTATCAGGCCGGAGTGGGTGAGGACGTGCGCGCCGCAGCCGAGCCGCTCGGCGAAGACGCCGAACCTGCCCTCGCGCATCGCCCGGCCCTCGGGCCGGGCACCGCCGAAGAGGGACCGGTAGAAGGCGGCCACGTCCGCGGCGGTCGAGACGAGCCCGCCGGCGCTCCAGAAGATCGACGCGTGCACTCTGGTGGCCCCGTCCCGGCCGCGCGCGAGGTTCGCGGGGGTCAGGGCGGCCGGCAGCTCGGTCGCGGGGAGGGCGATCCGCCCTCGGACCAGCTGTCCGTACGGCCTGCGGCGCAGCTTCTCCAGGGTCATGCCGAGGAGGATGTAGTTGGTGTTGGAGTAGGCGAAGGTGCCGGGCGGGCCTGCGGCGCCTGCATGGGCGACGAGCTCGCGCGGCGGCCACCTCTTCAGGTGACCGCCGCCCTTCAGCGCCCTGGTGAAGCCGGGCGAGGTCAGATAGTCGGGGATGCCGCTGGTGTGCCTGAGCAGGTCCGCCACGGTCGCCCGGGTGCTGATCACGCCGGGGAGCAGGCGCTCGACCTCGTCGGTGACCGACAGCCGTCCCTCGCGTACGAGCTGGAGCACGAGGGCGGCGGTGAAGGTCTTGGTGATGCTGGCGATCCGGAACCGGTGGCCGGTCCGCATCGGCTCCCCCTTGTGGGCGCTGCCCGCGGCGGCCTGCCAGACGCGCTCGCCGTCCAGGACGTAAGCCACCGCTCCCGGCGCGCCCGCGCGCACCAGCCGTTCGGCTTCCGCCCGGACATCCGGAGGGTCGGCGGGGGGCTTCGCCGGGGTGGCCGTGGAGGTCGCCGCGGGCCTCGGTGGGGTGGCTGGTCCGGCGGTGCAGGCGGGCAGCGCAAGCAGCAGTGCGACGGCCGCGGCGCGTAAGCCCTTCCCACAGCCCTTCCCACAGCCCTTCCCACGGCGACGGCTACGGGCGCCGTGGGGCATCGGTGCGGAAGGCGGGGCGACGCGCGGCTCCATCGGGGGCGTTCTAGTCGTTCTGCTGATTGATATACATGTCTCCGGCTGATTGCTGGATTCGCGCTCGGTCGTAGCCGGTGGCGTTCATCTCTATTCGCGGTGAACGCGGTGGGGCTTGTGGGGTGAGAGGTGCGATCTTCTCGGCGATGAGGCGGCGTAAGGCGGCCGCGAATGCGGGGTCGGCGAGCGCGTGCCGGCGGAGCCGCCCCTGCCATTCCGAGACGAGTTCGTCATGGACGGCCGGGGCGGTGTCCGGGCGCGCGGCCGACAGTTCGCGGCGGGTCTCCACGAGAGCCGCCTCGACGTCCGGGAGCCGGTCGGGGAGGGTGTCGCGCCAGAGCCTGAGCAGCGCCACCTCCGCCTGCCTCCAGTTGTCACCCCCCATGGCGTTCACCAGTGAGACGGCTTCGGTACCGGTGAGTCGATCCACGGTCGCCTCGCTCTCCCGGGTGCGGGTTCGTGCCATGCCGCGCAGGCTCACGGCGAGGCCGGCGAGCGCCACGACCAGCCCGAGCACGCTCGCGAGCTTGTCGGCGGCGTCGAGGCCCACGACCGCGGTGCCGAGGGCCAGGGCGAGCGCCGCGCAGAGCGCCGCCGCGACCCTGAACAGTGCGCGCTTGGCCATGCCCCCATCATGGCCGGGAATTTCTGATCTGTCGCGCCGGATGGCAGCCACCCTTATCCCGACTTATCGCGCTTTATCCGGGTAAATTGGCGGGTCGAGGTAACGAAACGGGTTATTCGCGCGCGCGCCCTGGTCGCTGATTTACCGTGAAAGTTGATGGACGAGCGCGAAGAAGAACCACAGATACGCTTTGAGGCTCATGCGGAGGATTCGGCGAGCATCAACCAGGCGGCCGGAGATCTGCATTTCTATCTCGAAGACGGCACTCGTGTCCTGCGCCGCACGATCCCCGGCCAGACCACGGACATCTGCCCGTACCCCGGCCTCGCGGCGTTCGGGCCCGACCAGTCCGAGTGGTACTGCGGGCGCGACAAGGTGCTCGCCAACCTGCTCGGCCTGCTGGACCGGCGGCGGTCCGGCGTCCAAATGATCATCGCGCCCTCAGGTGCCGGCAAGTCCTCGCTGCTCGGCGCCGGGCTGCTGCCCGAGCTCAAGGCGTCCAAGCTGCCCGGCTCCAGCCGGTGGGCGCGGCTCTGGCTGACACCCGGCGTTCATCCCGTCGCCGCCCTCGCCGCGCAGGTCGCCGCCGTCACCGGCAACCCGGTGATCCCCGCGGAGTGCGCCGACATGCTCCAGCGGCATCTGGGCGACACCCCGGCCGTCGTGGTCGTCGACCAGTTCGAGGAGCTATTCACCCTCTGCGCGGACCTCGGCGAACGCCGGCAGTTCCTCGAGCTGCTCGGCCGGCTCGCCGAGCGGGTCGGCTGGGTCGTGATCGGCCTGCGCGCGGACTTCTACAGCGCCTGCCTCCGCCACCCGCTCCTCCTGGCCGCGCTCCAGGACAGCCCGCTGCTGCTCAAGAGCATGACCGTCGAGGAACTGCGGGACACCATCCTCTATCCCGCCCGCCGCGAAGGTCTGATCGTCGAACCCGGCCTGGTCGAACTGCTGTTACGCGACCTCGGCGCCGGCCCCGAAGGCGACTACGAGGCCGGCCGCCTCCCTCTCCTGGCCCACGCCCTGCGCGCCAGCTGGCAGCAGCGCAACGGGCACACGCTGACGGTCGCCGGCTACCTGACCACCGGAGGCATCAGTGGGGCCATCGCCACCACCGCCGACCGCACCCTCGCCGGGCTCAGCCCGGCGGGCCAGGCCATGACGCCGCGCCTGCTGGTCCAGCTGGTCAAACTCGGCGACACCGGCACCCCCGACGTGAGGAGGGCCCGTACGCGCGGCGAGCTGGTCGACTCCAGCCACGACCCCGCGACCGCCCGCGAGGTCATCGACGCCTTCACCGACGCCCGGCTGCTCACCTCCGACCGCGAGACCGTCACGATCACGCACGACGAGCTGCTGCGCAGCTGGCCCCGGCTGCGCGACTGGATCACCGCGAACCGGGAGGACCAGCTCATCGAGCAGGCGCTCGGCGAGGCCGCGACCGCCTGGCACCGGACGAGCGACGCGGACGTCCTCTACCGGGGAGCGCTGCTCGACCAGGCCCGCGCCTGGGCCCGCCGGGCCGTCAGCCCGCTGACGGCACCCGTCGCGGAGTTCCTCGAGGCATCCGACCGGCTCCAGCGGCGGACCACGCGCCGCCGCAACGTGATCATCGGTACGTTGACCGTCCTCAGCCTCGTCGCCACCACGGCCGCCGTCTTCGCCCTCCAGCAGCGGAACGACGCGCTCGCCCAGCGTGACCTCGCCGTCTACAACCGGGTGGTCACCGAATCCGACCGGCTACGGGCCACCGACCTGTCGAAGTCGGCGCAGCTCGCGCTCGTCGCGCACCGGCTGCGGCCCAGCCCCGCCACCGCTCAGCGCGTCCTCGGCACCCAGTTGTTCGCGCTGTCCATCCCGCTGAGGGGGCACACCGACAAGGTCACCTCCGTCGCCTACAGCCCCGACGGCCGCACCGTCGCCAGTTCGAGCTGGGACAGCACGATCCGGCTGTGGGACGTCTCCGACCCGGCGAACCCCGCGCCGCTCGGCCCGCCGATCACCGACGGCCAGAAACAGGTCAACACCGTCGTGTTCAGCAACGACGGGCGGCTCATGGCGAGCGCCGACTGGGACCGGGTGTTCCGGCTGTGGGACGTCTCCAACCCGTCCCGTCCCGTCCTGCTCAGCCAGACCGACAACGGCGGGAAACCGGAGGACGACAGCGCCGTCGCGCTGAGCCCCGACGGGAAGATCATGGCGGGCACCGGCCTGGGCAGCGCGATCGACCTGTGGGACGTCTCCGACCCGCGGCGGCCCGTCAAGATGAGCAGCCGCCTGGTCAGCACGGACTCGACCACCGCCAACGGGATGGAGTTCAGCCCGGACGGCCGCACGCTGTTCAGCACACGCCAGTTCGGGGAGTCCCAGATGTGGGATCTCACCGACCTCAGGCACCCGAAGTCGCTCGACGAAGAGATCGACACCGAGGCGGCCGCCTTCAGCCCGGACGGGAGACACCTCGCCACCAGCGGCCTGCGCGGCATGGTCGCCCTGTACGAGGTCAAGAGCCGGGCCAAGCCCGAGCTGGCCGGCTTCGCCCTCACCGGGCACACCAACACCCTCGGGGACATCTCGTTCAGCCCCGACGGGCTGCTCATGGCGACCGCCAGCCAGGACCAGACCGTGCGGCTCTGGAACATGGCCGATCCCCAGCGCCCCACGCAGGTCGGCCCGCCGCTGACCGGGCACACCCACGACATCGACACGGTCCGTTTCAGCCCCGACGGCCGCCGCCTGGTGACCGCCAGTGACGACTACGTGGTCCGGCTGTGGAGCCTGCCGCGCTCCGAGCTCATCGGCCACTCCTCGACGGTGAGGTCCGCCGTGTTCAGCCGCGACGGCACCAAGGTCGCCACCACGAGCGACGACCAGTCCGTCAGGTTCTGGGACGTCTCCGACCCGGCGGAGCTCCGGCCGTTGGGCGTACAGGTGCCCGCCCATCGCGGCCTCTTCAAGACCGAGTCCGCGTGGAGCCCCGACGGGCGGCTGCTCGCCACGTTCGCCGACTTCAGCCGCGTGCGGCTGTGGAATGTGTCCGATTTCTCCGCGCCTCGTACGCTCGGGGACCCCCTGCCCAACGGAGGCGAGGCCGTCCTGTCACCGGTCTTCCGGCCCGACGGCGCCGTGCTGGCCGTCGGGAACCCCGACGGTGGCGTGCGGCTCTGGGACGTCACGACCCCGTCCGCCCCCAGGTTGCTGGGCGCGACCACCCGCCGCGGCTTCCCCGCGTTCGCCGTGGCCTTCTCCCGCAGCGGGCGCCTGCTCGCCATCGGGCACGGCGACGGCAAGGTCGTTCTTTGGGACGTCTCCGAGCCCGGCTCGCCGCGGCGCCTCGCCGAGGGCACCAGCGGGTACCAGCAGGAGTCGGTGGAGTTCTCGCCGGACGGCCGGGTCCTGGCCAGCGTCAACAGCAACGAGGCCATCCAGCTGTGGGACGTCTCCGACCCGAGGGTGATGAAGCCGCTGAGCCGGCTCCGCGGCGCCCACAACGACGCCGTCAACATGGTCGCGTTCAGCCCCGACGGGAAGACCATGGCGTCCGGCAGCCAGGACAGCACCATCCGGATCTGGAACGTCACCGACCCGAAAAGCCCCACCCCGCTCGGCGAGCCGTTCATCGGGCACAGCGCCGACGTCCGCAGCGTCGCGTTCAGCCCCGACGGGAAGACCATGGCGTCCGGCAGCCGGGACAACACCGTCACGATCTGGTCCATGGACACCGGCGCGGTCATGGACCGGATCTGCCTCCTCTCGGCGGCCTCGATGACGCGGGAGGACTGGCGGCAGCACGTGGGCCCGGACATCCCGTACGACCCGCCGTGCGCCCGCCGTCCCACGGCGGCGCCCGCCGCCCCGCCGTCCCGCGCCTTCGACCTGTCCGGCGTCTGGCAGGGCACCTATCACTGCGCGCAAGGTGAGACGTCCATGCGCCTGACCGTCGGCGCACAGGCCGCGGACGGCTTCGTGTCCGCCCGGCTCGACCTCGGGCCGACCGCGGCCAACAAGCGTGTCCCCCGGGGCGCCTTCACCGTCCACGGGCGCGTCGCCGGTGGCGAGCTGCGGCTGCTGCCCGGCCACTGGATCGAACAGCCCTACGGCTACGTGATGGTGGGGCTCACCGCCTCCCTCCGGGACTCCCGGCCCACCCGGCTGACCGGACGCATGCTCCACCCGTTCTGCACGAGCTTCAGCATCACCCGCGCGTAGTCTCCGGGCTCTCACCCGGGGGCGGCACGTAGACCTGCCCGCCCTGCTCGCGGAACTCGGCCGACTTCACGGCCAGGCCGGCGGCGAGCGCCTCGGACTCCGGCAGCCCGCGCTGCTCGGCGAAGCGCCGCACATCCTGGCTGATCTTCATGGAGCAGAATTTGGGGCCGCACATGGAGCAGAAGTGGGCGGTCTTGGCGGGGGCCGCGGGCAGCGTCTCGTCGTGGAACGACCGGGCGGTGTCGGGGTCGAGCGACAGGTCGAACTGGTCCTCCCAGCGGAACTCGAACCGGGCGTCGGACAGCGCGTCGTCCCAGGACCGGGCGAGCGGGTGCCCCTTGGCGAGGTCCGCCGCGTGCGCCGCGATCTTGTACGTGATCACACCTGTCTTCACGTCGTCCCTGTTCGGCAGGCCCAGGTGCTCCTTGGGGGTGACGTAGCAGAGCATGGCGGTGCCGTACCAGCCGATCATGGCCGCGCCGATGCCGGAGGTGATGTGGTCGTAGCCGGGGGCGATGTCGGTGACCAGCGGGCCCAGCGTGTAGAAGGGGGCGTCGTCGCACACCTCGCGCTGCAGGTCGACGTTCTCCTTGATCTTGTGCATGGGCACGTGGCCGGGCCCCTCGACCATCACCTGGACACCGTGCTCGCGGGCGATGGCGGTCAGCTCGCCCAGCGTGCGCAGCTCCGCGAACTGCGCCTCGTCGTTGGCGTCGGCGATCGAGCCGGGCCGCAGCCCGTCGCCGAGGGAGAACGCCACGTCGTACGCGCTGAAGATCTCGCACATGTCGGCGAAGTGCTCGTAGAGGAAGCTCTCGCGGTGGTGTGCGAGGCACCAGGCCGCCATGATCGAGCCGCCGCGGGAGACGATCCCGGTCTTGCGGTGGACGGTCAGCGGCACGTACGCCAGCCGCACGCCGGCGTGCACGGTCATGTAGTCGACGCCCTGCTCGCACTGCTCGATCAGGGTGTCGCGGTAGACCTCCCACGACAGGTCGGCGGCGGCCCCGTTGACCTTCTCCAGTGCCTGGTAGATGGGCACGGTCCCGACGGGCACGGGGGAGTTGCGTATGATCCACTCGCGGGTGGCGTGGATGTCGCGGCCGGTCGACAGGTCCATGACGGTGTCGGCTCCCCAGCGGGTGGCCCAGGTCATCTTCTCCACCTCCTCCTCGATGGAGGAGGTGACGGCCGAGTTGCCGATGTTGGCGTTGATCTTCACCAGGAAGTTGCGGCCGATGATCATCGGTTCGCTCTCGGGGTGGTTGACGTTCGCGGGGATGATGGCCCGCCCCGAGGCCACCTCGCCCCGGACGAACTCCGGCGTCACCCCTTCCCTGACGGCCACGAACTCCATTTCGCGGGTGATCTGCCCGGCGCGGGCGTAGGCGAGCTGCGTCACCGGCGCGCCCTTCGCGCGCAGCGGACGTCCGGCCGGTCCGGGCGGCACGGGCCGGCCGTCGTAGTCGGTCACGTCTCCCCGGGCGAGGATCCACTCCCTGCGGAGCGGGGGCAGGCCCCGCGTCACGTCGGTGTCCGCCGAGGGGTCGGTGTACGGCCCGGACGTGTCGTACAGGCGTACCCGATCACCGTTGGACAGCAGCACCTCGCGCATGGGGACCCGGAGATCACCGGTGTAGATCTTGGAAAAACGCGCGCGCTCCATCGCGCAACTCCCTTCGCCGGCATTACCCGGAGCAGGTTCTGGCGGTCGGCGGCTGTCGGTAGCCGTCCTCTCAGCCCGGTCACACCGGGCTCCCGCGTTGGACGGCTCAACCTAACCAGGAGTGAAGGAGACGCGCAAGAAGTGGATCAGCTCAGACCGTTGCCGGAAGCGCGGCGGCGCGCCCTCCGCGACCGGACGCGACACCGGCCGCGTGGCTCGCCGAGGGCGCGCC
>NZ_QNFZ01000116.1 GCF_003313395.1 Nonomuraea lactucae
CGCCCCCCAGGCGGCGGAGGCGGGCGCGGCGCTGTGGCGGGAGCGCGCCGCCGCCGACGGATCCCTCGCCGCCGCCGACGGATCCCTCTCCGACGTGGACACGGCCCGGCTCTTCGCCGGCCTCAGCGCCCGGCTGCGAGCCGTCCATGAGGCGGAGACCGCCGCGATCGCCAGGCTCGCGGCGCTCACCGGCTGAGCTTGCCTGCCGGGCCCTGTCTTGACGTTCCGGTTTACCGTTAGGAAACTTTACTTTACATTTGGGGTAACCCCCCAAATGTAAGGAGCACCACATGCGAAGGACGCTGAGGTTACTCGCCACGGCAGTGATCGCCATCGCTGCCACGATGTTCGTCGCCCAGCCGGCGCAGGCCCACGGCTACGTCAACTCGCCACCCAGCCGCCAGGCGTTCTGCGCCCGCGGCCAGGTGCCCAACTGCGGCGAGATCATCTACGAGCCGCAGAGCGTGGAAGGGCCCAAGGGCCTGCGCAACTGCCACGGCAACGTCGGGCGCTTCGCCCAGCTCAGCGACGAGAGCAAGCCCTGGCCCGTCACGTCGGTCGGCAGGACGGTCACCTTCCGGTGGACGTTCACCGCCCGGCACCGCACCAGCAACTACGAGTACTTCGTCGGCGGGACCCGGGTCGCCTCGTTCAGCGGCAACAACCAGCAACCGCCCGAGACCGTCTCCCACACCGTGAACCTCGGCAACCGCACCGGCCGGCAGAAGGTCCTGGCCATCTGGAACATCGCCGACACGGCCAACGCCTTCTACGCCTGCATCGACCTGCGCGTCAGCTAGTCGACATCGGCGTGAGGGCATAGCCACGGAGACAGGGCCAGGGTGCCGTCCGGCCCCCTGGCCCGCTCCCCGGGCCTGCGGCGACCACGGCGAGCCGATCATGAACGCGCACACCGCCCTCGACGCGCTCGCGGACGCATGCCCCGGGCTCAGCGCCCCCTCGATGCGTGCGCCTCCCGGGACGGCCGGTGGGAGGCAGCACGGCGAAACCCCTGAACGCCCCTATGACCGCCGGGGGTCCGGCGCGCTTGGGCGCACTGCCGCGACTGCCGAGAGGACCAGCTCTTCCAGCGACCTACTGCCGTTGCTCCGCGTCCACGCCTCGCCGGCGATGTCCAGGCACGCGAGCATGCAGGCGACGATCGCGTCGGCGCGCAGGTCGTCCTCGTCGTCCGGCGCGACGCCGAGGCGGCGGCGGATCTCTGGGGTGAGCAGCGCCTGCCACTGGAGGTGTTTCTCGATGCTGCGGGCGCGCAGTGACGGCGTCTCGTAGAGCATCTTGGAGATCTTCAACATGGTCGCGTCGTCCTGGCCGAGCCGCGGGGCGTCGCGCAACGCGTTGAGCAGGGCGGTCCACGCGTCCTCGTCGGCGGGCCGGGCCTCCAGCTCCTTGCGGATCAGCTCGCCTTGCGCGGCGAGGTCGCCCAGCACGATGTCCTCCTTCGTGCCGAAGTAGCGGAAGAAGGAGCGCCGGGAGATGCCGGCCGCCGCGGCGATGTCGTCGATCGTGGTCGCCTCGAACCCGCGCGACAGGAACAGCTCCATCGCGGTCCGAGCGACCTCGGCGTGGACCGCCTGGCGGGTGCGGGTCCAGAGCTTCTGGTCAGGCGTGGTCGGCATGCCCACACCTTAGCACCTCAGTGACTGATTGACACTCAGTGCCAGACAGGCGTACGGTGACACGGTCCTCACGAACCGGACCCCTGGAGGAGCCATGACACCCGTGGACTACCGCGGTCAGACCACCCTCATCACCGGTGCCAGCGCGGGCCTCGGGGCCGAGTTCGCCCGGCAGCTCGCCGGACGCGGTTCCAACGTCGTGCTCGTCGCCCGGCGGCTGGGCCGGCTGGAGCGGCTCGCGGACGAACTCGAAACGGCGTACGGGATCACCGCGACCCCTGTCGCCATGGACCTGGTCACCCCCGGCGTCGCAGCGGCGCTCGACGCCGCCCTGACCGAGCGCGGCCTCACGATCACCAGCCTGATCAACAACGCCGGCTTCGCCACCAACACCGCCTTCCACCGAGAAGACCCGCAGCGGCTGAGCGCCGAGATCGCCGTCAACGTCACCAGCCTCGTCGACCTCAGCCGCGGCTTCATCGAACGGCTGCGCGCCCGCGGCGGCGGAGTGCTCGTCAACGTCGCGAGCATGGCGGCCTACCAGCCCACCCCGACCATGGCCGTCTACGGCGCGACCAAGGCGTTCGTGCTCAGCTTCACCGAGGCGCTCTGGTACGAGTCGCGCGGCACGGGGCTGCGCGTGATGGCGCTGTCGCCAGGCGCCACCGAGACCGGGTTCTTCGACGTCGCCGGCGCCCAGGCCGACGGCGGCACCGACCGGATGCGCCCGGACGAGGTCGTCAGGATCGCTCTGAAGGCCCTCGACCAGCGCACCCCGCCACCCAGCGTGATCACGGGCACGAGGAACCGCCTGATGGCACACGCGGGCCGGCTGGTCGGCCGCCGCCGGATGACCATGACGATCGGCTCGATGATGGACCGGGCCGGAGCAGGGCCGACGAGAACGGGCGGGACTCCGTGAGTCCGGAAGCCCCGCCCGTTCGTGACGTCTCGAACCGTCAGCTCAACTCAACCACCCGGCGGACTTCGACACAGGTCCTGCGGGAGGTTCCGGGTCAGCAGCTGAGCTTGTCGCCCGGGGTGGTGCCGAGGATCTGGACGAATCGCTGGTAGGCGTTGACGCGGCTCTGCACCTGTGCGGGGTTGCGGCCGCCGCATTCGAGGGCGCCGTTGATGCTGCGGATGGTCTCGCCGAAGCCGTGGCCGTTGACCAT
>NZ_QNFZ01000114.1 GCF_003313395.1 Nonomuraea lactucae
CGCGCGCGGGCGGGGGACGGTCGGCGCAGGCCGCGCCCGCCAGCATCAGGGCGAGGAGCGCCGCCCGGACGGCACGGCATCGGCGAGCAGCCGGGCGGCGCCTTCCCGCACGCCTGGAGGCCAAGATCATTCCACTACGGTGGAACGCCCGCCCCCGTCCGGGTCATGCGGCACGCCAGCCTTATGGCAACATCCGACCGGATCCGTACCCAGATCACGACGTTCCGCCATTGGCCGGGCGCCCTGCCCGCCATTGGCCTGCCCGCTATCGGCCTGCCCGCTATTGGTCGGGCGCCTCCCTGGGCTCGGCGACGGCCATGATCAGCCGCAGCTCCTCGTCCCCGTTGTTGGCGTAGCGGTGGGGCCGGTCGGCGGCGAAGAGCACGGCGGCGTCGGTCCTGACGACGTGGCTCCTGCCGTACACGGTGAGCGTCAGCTCACCCGCGAGCACGGTGAGCATCTCGCGGGTGCCGGGCGGGTGGGAGTCGCCGTCGTGGTGCTCGCCGGGAGCGAGCCGCCAGTCCCACAGCTCCAGGATCATCGGCGAGTCGGCCCCGACGAGGAGCCGCGCCTTCACGTCGCCCTGCGCGAACGTCACCACGTCGGCCGGCTCAACCACCCTGACCACCGGGACGTCGGCGACCTCGACCAGCCGGGCCAGGGTCACGCCCAGCGCGGAGGCGATGCGGGTGAGCGTCGAGACGCTGGGGTTGGTCCTGCCCTGCTCGACCTGGACCAGCATGCCCCGGCTGACGCCGGACCTGGCGGCCAGCGCGTCGAGCGTCAGGCCGCGGTGGGAGCGCTGGGCTCTGACGTTGTTGGCGATGGCCTGGGTGATCGTCTCCGGGTCCTCCATGAAGTCCAGTGTAGTGAAAAGGATTTGCACTCTGGTGCACCCTATGTGTTGTACTAAGAGTGCAGCGGAGTGGACTGAGGACGGTGAACATGACTGCAGTGATCCTCGCGACAGCATGCGCGTTGGTGTACGGCACGGCCGACTTCCTCGGGGGTCTAGCGGCGAGGCGATCCCGCGTGCTGTCGGTCGTGGTGCTGTCGCAGATCGCGGGACTGGTGCTGATCCTGGCCCTGCTGCCGGCGCTGCCCGGCCTCCTCAGCGGCGGCGCGCTGCTGTGGGGCCTGGGCGCCGGCGTGGCGGGCATGAGCGGGCTGGTGCTGTTCTACCGGGCCCTGGCCACCGGCACGATGTCCGTGGTGGCCCCGGTCGCGGCCGTGACCTCCGCGGCGCTGCCGGTGGTGTTCGGCCTGGCCAACGGCGAGCGCCCCGAGCCCCTCGCGCTGGCCGGGGTGGTGCTGGCCCTGGGCGCGGTGCTGCTCGTCAGCCAGGACGGGCAGGGGGCGAGGGGCC
>NZ_QNFZ01000119.1 GCF_003313395.1 Nonomuraea lactucae
GAGCGCGCCCTCGGGCACCGCCGAGTCCGCCGCCAGCACCAGGCGGGCGCCGCGCTCGGCCGCCTCCGCCGACTTGGCCAGCAGCAGCGCCGCCAGCGTCGGGTCCTGCACGCGCTCGCGCAGGTCAGCCGCGTACGCGCCCACGCTGCCGTGGGTGATGAACCCGATGGCCGCCTCGTGCTCGCCCAGCTCCAGCAGGCCGACGACCGTGTGCATGCGGTTGGCGAACTCGTGCGCCTGGGCGCGCAGGGCCTCTGTCGCGCTGCTGGTGTCGTCCAGCTCGCGCGCCAGCCGTACCAGCTCGGTGCGGTCGCGCAGCGTCACCACCCAGCCGCGCTGCTGTCCGCGTACGGAGACCGGCGTGCGGTTGAGCACCAGCACCCGGTCTCCGTGCAGGACGATCCGGTCCTCGCCCGGGTCGGCGCCGCCCAGCACGTCGCGCATGCGCTCGGAGACCGGCATCCGGGTCAGGTCCTCCCCCACGTCGCCGAGCAGTTCGCGGGCCGCGTCGTTGACCAGCGTCACCCTGCCGGTGAGGTCGAGCGCGAGCACGCCCTCCTTGACGCCGTGCAGCACGCCCTCGCGCTGCTCCAGCAGCGCGGCGATCTCGCTCGGCTCCAGCCCGAACGTCTGCCTGCGCACCCGCGCCGTGATCAACGCGGCGGCGGCCAGCCCGGCGATCAGCACGGCCAGCGCGGTCCAGAGCAGCGGGGGCAGCGCGCCCGCGAGCTGGCCGGTCACCGTGGCCTCCAGCACGCCGACGGAGACCAGGCCGATGACGTCGCCGTACTCGTCGAAGATCGGCGCCTTGCCCCTGACCGTGGTCCCGATCGTGCCGGTCTCGGTGCCGACCCAGCTCTTGCCGGTCGTGAGCACCGAGGTGCCGTCCGTGGACAGCTTCTGGCCGATCAGCGCGGCGTTGGGGTGCGCGTAGCGCGTCTGCTCGCGGTTGGCGATCACGACGTAGTCGGCGCCGGTGGAGTGCTGCACGCTGAGCGCGAGCGGCTGGAGCACCGACTCGGGACGGCTGCTGGCGAAGGCCGCGCGCACCTGTGGCAGCCCGGCGACCGACTGGGCGATGGCCAGCGCCCGCTGCTGGTGCAGCGAGTCGAGCTGGTCGCGCGTACGGGTGGCCCACACGCCCGCGGTGCCCCCGACGGCGAGCAGCACGATCACCATCTGGAGCACGAAGAGCTGGGTGCCGAGGGAGGCGTCACGTACCCGCTTCATCTGACTCATGGAAACAGCCGCAGGTCACAGGGCGGTCGCGACCAAAAAGAACTAAAAGACTACTATCAGATAAAGCTCGACTCCGACGGGACCGGACTTCACCATCCAGATTCCATAACGTGAAATCCCCCCTTGGAGTGCACATGCGTCTGCGCATATTTGCCGCACTCGCGGCGATCTCGGTGGCCGCGCTCACCGGCTGCGGCCAGAACACGACCGGTGGCGGCGGCACCGGCACCCTCCGGATCATGGCCCCCGCCTCGCCGGGCGGCGGCTGGGACCAGACGGCCCGTACGGCCGAGCAGGCCCTCAAGGCGGCCGACCCGAACCGCAAGTACGAGGTGTTCAACGTCCCCGGCGCGGGCGGCACGATCGGCCTCGCCCAGCTCGCCGGAGAGAAGGGCAACGGCAACCTGCTCATGACCATGGGCCTGGTCATGGTGGGCGCGATCGAGCAGAACAAGTCGAAGGTCACACTGGCCGACACCACGCCGATCGCCAAGCTGACCGAGGAGTACGAGATCGTCGTGGTCCCGGCCGAGTCCCCGTACAAGCAGCTGTCCGACCTGGTCACGGCCTGGAAGGCCGACCCGGCGAAGGTCTCCGTCGCGGGCGGCTCGGCCGGCGGCACCGACCACATGGTGGCCGGCCTGATGGCCAAGGCCGCGGGCGTGGACCCCAAGCAGGTCAACTACATCGCCCACTCGGGCGGCGGCGAGGCGCTCAACGCCCTGCTCGGCAACAAGGTCACGATGGGCATCTCGGGCGTCGGCGAGTTCGCCGAGCACGTCAAGTCCGGCAAGCTGCGCGCCCTGGGCGTCACCTCGGCGGAGCGGCTGTCCAATGTGGACGCGCCGACCCTCAAGGAGGCCGGCCTGGACGTGGAGCTGGCCAACTGGCGCGGCTTCGTGGCCCCCGGCGGGCTCAGCGAGGCCGACAAGAAGGCGCTGACCGACCTGGTGACCAAGATGCACGACTCGCAGGTGTGGAAGGACGCGGTGGCCAAGAACGGCTGGATCGACTCCTTCCAGACCGGTCCGCAGTTCGCCACCTACCTCGCCGCCGAACAGGCCAAGGTGAAGGCGGTCATCGCCGCGATGGGCCTCGTCGCCTGATGTCCTCACCTGACACCCCCGTATCCGGGGCTCCTCCCACCGGCGCCGAGGAACGCGACAAGCGGCGCCGGTGGTGGCGGCCCGAGCTGGTGCTCGCGCTCGTGGTGCTGGGCCTGGGCGTGCTCGTCATCGTGGGCACCCTGGACGTGTCGGCCGCCGCGTCGCAGCTGGGCATCGGTCCGCGCTTCTTCCCGATGCTGGTGGGCGGCTCGATGGTCGTCGTGGGCGTGTTCTACGTGGCCGACGTGCTGCGCGGCGGGCGGGGCGACCCCGAGGAGAGCGAGGACGTCGACGTGGACGCGCCCGCCGACTGGCGCAGCGTCGGGCTGGTGAGCGGGATCTTCCTGGCGTTCACCGCGGTGCTGAACGTGGTCGGCTGGATCATCGGCTCCGCCCTGCTGTTCTTCGGGCTGTCCGTGGTCCTCGGCGCCCAGCACAAGGCGCGGGCCGCGGTCGTCGGGGTGGTGCTGGGAGTCCTCACCTACCTGGTGTTCGTCAAGGGGCTGGGCGTCACGCTCCCGGCCGGGCCGCTGCAGGGGGTGATCTAGGTGGAGTCGTTCCAGCTGCTGCTGGACGGGTTCGCGGCGGCGCTGACGCCGGTCAACCTCCTGTACGCGCTGATCGGCGTCACGCTCGGCACCCTGGTCGGCGTCCTGCCCGGCATCGGGCCCGCGATGACCGTCGCGCTGCTGCTGCCGATCACGTTCACCGTGCCGCCCGCGAGCGCGTTCATCATGTTCGCCGGCATCTACTACGGCGGCATGTACGGCGGTTCCACGACGTCGATCCTGCTCAACACGCCCGGCGAGTCCGCCTCGATGATCACCGCGCTGGAGGGCAACAAGATGGCCAGGCGCGGGCGGGCGGCCCAGGCGCTGGCCACGGCGGCCATCGGCTCGTTCGTCGCGGGCACGATCGCGACCGCCCTGCTGGTCGTGGCCGCGCCCGCGGTGGTGAGCTTCGCCATCTCGTTCGGCCCCGAGGACTACTTCGCGCTCGCGGTGCTGGCGTTCGTGGGCGTGTCGGCCGTGCTGTCGCGCTCGCTCGTGCGCGGGCTGGCCTCGCTCGGGCTGGGCCTGGTGATCGGGCTGGTCGGCATCGACCAGCAGACCGGGCAGGCCCGGCTCACGATGGGCGTCCCGCAGTTGCTCGACGGCATCGACGTGGTGATCGTCGCGGTCGGCCTGTTCGCGCTGGGCGAGGCGCTGTACGTGGCCTCGCGGCTACGCCACTCGATCCCCGAGGTGGTGCCCGTCGGCCGGGCCTGGATGGGGCGCTCCGACTGGGGGCGGTCGTGGCGGCCGTGGCTGCGCGGCACCGCGCTCGGGTTCCCGTTCGGCGCGCTGCCGGGCGGCGGCGCGGAGATCCCCACGTTCCTGTCGTACGCGACGGAGAAGAAGCTGGCCCGCGGCGCGACCCGCGAGGAGTACGGCAAGGGCGCCATCGAGGGCGTCGCCGGGCCCGAGGCGGCCAACAACGCCTCGGCCGCGGGCACCCTGGTGCCGCTGCTGACGCTGGGGTTGCCCACGTCGGCGACGGCCGCGATCCTGCTGGCCGCCTTCCAGCAGTACGGCCTGCAGCCCGGCCCGCAGCTCTTCGACCACAACCCGGCCCTGGTGTGGGCCATGATCGCGTCGCTGTTCATCGGCAACACGATGCTGCTCGTACTCAACCTGCCGCTGGCTCCGCTGTGGGCCCGGGTGCTGCGGATCCCCCGCCCGTACCTGTACGCCGGGATCATCGTGTTCGCCGCGCTCGGCGTCTACGCGCTCAACGCCACCGTGGTGGACCTGCTGGTGCTGTTCGTGCTCGGCCTGCTGGGGTTCGCGATGCGCCGCTTCGGGCTGCCCATCGCCCCGGCCGTGATCGGCATGATCCTGGGGCCGATGGCGGAGATCCAGTTGCGCCGGGCGCTGGCCATCGGGGCGGGCGACATCACCGTGCTGGTGAAGAGCCCGATCGCCGCGGTGCTGCTGTTGCTGGCCTTCGGGGCGCTGCTGACTCCGCTGGTGCGCAAGCTGGCCGAACGGCGCCAACTCGCACCGACCCACATCCACGAGGAATAACCCGCCAACCCCCGGGCAGCAGGGACAGTGCTTCTTGGGGAAGCTGTCGGGATGCGCGAAGGCCCCGCCCGGTCCGTCGGAACCGCGCGGGGCCTTCTCGTGCCTGGATCGATGTCCCTCTACTCGGAGGCGCCGAGCTTCTCCAGGATCATCGCGCGGGCGCGGGCCGCGTCGGCCTTGCCGCGGCTGGCCCGCATCACGCCGCCCACCAGTGCGCCCGCTGCCGCGATCTTGCCGGAGCGGACCTTGTCGGCGGCGTCGGCGTTGTCGGCGATGACCTGGTCGACGATCGCCGACAGCTCGCCCTCGTCGTTGACGATCTTGAGCCCGCGCTTCTCGACCACCTCGTCGGGCGAGCCCTCCCCGGCGAGCACGCCTTCCAGCACCTCGCGGGCCAGCTTGTCGTTGAGCTCACCCGAGGCCACCAGCTCGGTGACGCGGGCGATCTGGGCGGGAGTGATCGGCAGGCCGGCGAGCGCCGTCCCGGACTCGTTGGCGCGGCGCGCCAGCTCACCCATCCACCACTTGCGCGCGTCCGCGGCCGGCGCGCCCGCCGCGACCGTGGCCTCCACCAGGTCGATCGCGTCGGCGTTGTGCATCGCCTCCATGTCCTTGTCGGACAGGCCCCACTCCGCCTGCAGCCGCTTTCGCCTGACGGACGGCAGCTCGGGCAGGGTCGCCTTCAGCTCGGCCACCCACGCCGGGTCGGGCGCGATGGGCAGCAGGTCGGGCTCGGGGAAGTAGCGGTAGTCCTGCGCCTCCTCCTTGGACCGGCCGGACGTGGTCGTGCCGGTGTCCTCGTGGAAGTGCCTGGTCTCCTGGACGATCCGGCCGCCCTCGGCGAGGATCGCCGCCTGCCGCTCGATCTCGCTGCGCACCGCGCGCTCGACGCTGCGCAGGGAGTTGACGTTCTTCGTCTCGGTGCGGGTGCCCCACTCCGACGAGCCGCGCGGCATCAGCGAGACGTTGACGTCGCAGCGCAGCGACCCCTCCTCCATGCGCACGTCGGAGACGCCCAGCGAGCGCATGATCTCGCGCAGCTCGGTGACGTACGCCCTGGCCACCTCCGGCGCGAGCCGGTCGGTGCCGGGGATGGGCTTGGTGACGATCTCCACCAGCGGGATGCCGGCGCGGTTGTAGTCGACGATCGAGTAGTCGGCGCCGTGGATGCGGCCGGTCGCGCCGCCCATGTGGGTGGACTTGCCGGTGTCCTCCTCCAGGTGGACCCGCTCGATCTCGATGCGCACGGTCTTGCCGTCCACCTCGATGTCGAGGTGGCCGTCGTAGCAGAGCGGCTCGTCGTACTGCGAGATCTGGTAGTTCTTCGGCATGTCCGGATAGAAGTAGTTCTTCCGGGCGAAGCGGCACCACTCGGCGATCGAGCAGTTCAGCGCCAGGCCGATGCGGATCGTCGACTCGATCGCCTTGGCGTTGGCCACCGGCAGCGAGCCGGGGAAGGCCAGGCAGGTCGGGCAGACCTGGGTGTTGGGCGGCGCGCCGAACGCCGTCGGGCAGCCGCAGAACATCTTCGACGCGGTGCCCAGCTCGACATGGGTCTCCAGGCCGAGGACCGGCTCGAAGCGGTCGAGCGCCTCGTCGTAGTCCATCCTGGGGGTCCTGGTGGTGGTCACAGTGCCGCAGCCTCCTTAAGCAGCGGGCCGCCCCAGCGGCTCTCCAGGGCCTTCTCGACGGCGGCGCCGACCCGGTAGCACCGGTCGTCGCCCAGCACCGGCGCCATGACCTGCAGGCCGACCGGCAGGCCGTCCTCGTCGGCCAGGCCGCACGGCACCGAGATGGCCGCGTTGCCCGCCAGGTTGGACGGGATCGTGCACAGGTCGGCGAGGTACATCGCCATCGGGTCGTCGGCGCGCTCGCCGATCGGGAACGCCGTGGTCGGCGTCGTGGGCGACACCAGCACGTCGACCTGGTGGAAGGCGGCGTCGAACTCGCGCGAGATGACCGTGCGCACCTTCTGGGCCTGGCCGTAGTAGGCGTCGTAGTAGCCGCTCGACAGCGCGTACGTGCCGAGCATGATGCGCCGCTTGACCTCAGGGCCGAACCCGGCCGCCCTGGTCAGCGCCATGACCTCCTCGGCGCTGCGGGTGCCGTCGTCGCCGACGCGCAGCCCGTAGCGCATGGCGTCGAAGCGCGCCAGGTTGGACGAGCACTCCGACGGCGCGATCAGGTAGTAGGCGGGCAGCGCGGTCGCGAACGACGGGCAGGAGACCTCGACGACCTTGGCGCCCAGCGACTCCAGCAGCGCCACGGCCTCGTTGAAGCGGGCCAGCACGCCCGGCTGGTAGCCGTCGCCGCCGAACTCCTTGACCACGCCGACGCGCATGCCGGAGACGTCGGCCTGCCGCGCCGCCTCGACCACCGAGGGCACCGGCGCGTCGATCGAGGTCGAGTCGAGCGGGTCGTGGCCGGAGAACGTCTCGTGGAGCAGCGCCGCGTCCAGCACGTCGCGCGCGAACGGGCCCGGCGTGTCGAGCGAGCTGGCGAACGCGATCAGGCCGTAGCGGGACGAGCCGCCGTAGGTCGGCTTCATGCCGACGATGCCGGTGAGCGCCGCGGGCTGGCGGATCGAGCCGCCCGTGTCGGTGCCCATGGACAGCGGCGCCTCGTACGCGGCGACGGCGGCGCTGGAGCCGCCCGACGAACCGCCCGGCACCCGCGTCAGGTCCCACGGGTTGCGCGTGGGGCCGTAGGCCGAGTTCTCCGTGGAGGAGCCCATCGCGAACTCGTCCAGGTTCGTCTTGCCGAGGATGACCAGCCCGGCCTCGCGCAGCCGCCGCGTCACGGTCGCGTCGTACGGGGGGCGCCATCCTTCGAGGATCTTGGACGCGGCCGTGGTCGGCATGTCGGCGGTGGTGAAGATGTCCTTGTGCGCGATCGGCACCCCGGCCAGCGGGCCGAGCCGCTCCCCCGCGCGCAGCCGCTCGTCGACGGCGCGGGCCTGAGCCAGGGTGACCTCGCGATCGACGTGCAGGAACGCGTTGACCTTCGGCTCGACCTCGGCCATGCGGTCGAGATGGGCCTCGGCCACCTCCACGGCCGACGCCTCGCCCGCGGCGATCAGCGCGCCGAGCTCCGCGGCGCTCTTGCGGATCAGGCTCATGCCTCCTCCCCCAGGATGCGCGGCACCCGGAAGCGGTCGTCCTCGACGGCGGGAGCGCCGGACAGGGCCTGCTCAGGGGTGAGAGACGGTCGCACCTCGTCGGCACGGAAGACATTGGTCAGCGGGAGCGCGTGCGACGACGGCGGCACGTCCTCGGCGGCGACCTCGGCTACTTTCGCGACCGACTCGATGATGGCATCGAGCTGCGTGGCGTAGTGGTCGAGCTCGTCGTCCGTGAGCGCCAGCCTGGACAACCGGGCCAGGTGTGCGACCTCGTCGCGGGTTATGGCGGACATGAGTCGTTGAACCCGTTTCGTGGATGGAGTTTGGACACTCACATCCTAGGGGCCTTGACGGAACGCCTCCGAACCATTAGCCACCTGGAAACACGTCCGCGGCGCGGCGGCGGGAGTGACCGTCCGGCACATCCGTTCGCGTGCCGTGATCAGCCGTACAGCTCGTCGAGGCCCACGGTCCGGACGTCCGTCTCCGATCGCAACGCGCCGTCGAAGCCCGCGCCGCTGTAGCACGCGAGCAGGGTGTCGCGCACGTCATAGCCTTTCGCGGCGAGCACGTCCTTGGCACGTCTGAGCCGCCTGGAGTGGGCGGGGCCCATCGTCCTGCCCCATTTCGCCTCACCCAGAGAGAGGACGCGCCGAGCCTCCCCAGGCGCGGCGGGCGCGAACACCACGACGTCGACCTCGATCCGTTCACGGCTCACCGGATCGGTGATCACGCCCGCGCCCACTTGTCCGGGCAGCTCGCCGAAGACGTCCTCGACCCGGGCGAACTCGCGGCAGATCTCCTCGAAGTGCGGACCCAGCACCCGGTCGCTGAACCGCCCTCGGGAGTCCTTCCAGACGGCGACCGCTCGGCCGCTCTCCAGCAGCCCCCAGCGCGGGCGCATCACCACCTGGTAGAAGGTGATCAGCGGTTCGCGCACGTGATAGACCGACCGTGAAGGGCTGAAGGCGTCGTGCTCGCGGCGGAGGAGAGACCTGTCCTCCAGCACGTTGAGGTGGTGGCCGATGTCGGTGACCTTGCGCCCGATATAGGCGGCGATGCCGCCCCGGGTGCCGTTCCCGGTCGCCACCGCGGCCAGCACGGAGTGATAGAGGGCGGAATCGCGCACGTCCGCCTCCTCCTCAAGGAGGTAGCGGGCCTCGCGGAACAGGGGCGTTCCCGGGTCGAGGACTGTCCGCTGCACCCAGTGGTCGAAGTCGTCGAGCCCTTCCGGGGTGTCGTCGCCGACGAACCTGAGGTAGGCCGGAGTGCCTCCGACCACAGCATGAGCGCGCACGGCCAGCCGCGGGTCCGCGATCCGCCAGTATTTCGCGGCCAGACGATAGTCGAACGGGCGTACCACAAGCTCCAGGGACGCCCGGCCGCGCAGCGGAGCGCCTCCGGCCAGCAGGCCTCCCATGACCGACATCGCCGACCCGCACAGCAACAGGGACACGGGCGCGTCCGTGGCCATCGCCCGGTCGATCTCACGCTGGATGATCGAAGGGAGCGCGGGCGAAACCTTGCTCAGGTAGGGAAACTCGTCGATCACCATGAGTTCGCGCCGCTCGGCGCTGGTCGCGAAAGCCTGCCGCATGGCTTCGTCCCAGCTTCCGAACCGGAACGGCACGACCGTGCGGACATGCTCGGTGAGCGCTTCGGCGAAGAGCCTCAGTGACTCGGCCTCGGTGGCCTCCGTGGCACCGAAGTAGCAGCCCCCTGTCTCTCTGGCCAGCGCCTCCACCAGAAAGGTCTTCCCCTGACGGCGACGCCCGCTTACGACGCCGAGTTGTGGCCGACGGCCGATGCGGTCGGCGAACCTGGCCAGATGCCGCCACTCGAAGTCTCGCGCGAAGATCCGCTCCGGCTTTTCGATCACAGGGCGTTCCAAAGATAGGAGTGTACTTCTAAGAAGTGTACTCCTACCCTTTACGCCGTCTGGGTGACCTCGGAGCGGTAGCCGTACCCCATCTCGGGGGTCGCCTGGTGGCGCTCGCGGAGCCAGGCCGTGGCGTCGGCTGAGGACATGGGGCGCCCGAACAGCCAGCCCTGGCCAAGACCGCAGCCCATCTCGGCGAGCCGCAGTGCCACCTTCTCCGACTCGACCCCTTCGGCGACCGAGCGCAGGCCGAGGGAGCGGACCAGGTCGACGATGGAGCGGACGATCCGGTCGTCGTCCTCCGACTCGGCCATGCGGCGCACGAACGAGGAGTCGATCTTGACCTCGGAGACGGCCAGCCGCTGCAGCCGGATGAGGGAGGAGTAGCCGGTGCCGAAGTCGTCGAGGGCGAGCGGCACGCCGAGCGCCGCCAGGGCCTTGATCGTCTCGTGCATGTAGGCCTGGTCGCCCATCAGGATGCGCTCGGTGACCTCCAGCTGGATGGCCGCCGGCGGCAGCTGGTACTTGGCCAGGCCCAGCTCCAGTTGCTCGGGCAGGGCCGAGTCGAGGAGGTCGCGGGCCGAGACGTTGACCGAGACCTGCACCCGCAGGCCCGTGTGCCACCAGCGGGCGGCCTGCTCCAGGGCGGCCTCGATGACGTACGCGGTGAGCTGGCGCATCAGGTAGGACTGCTCGGCGAGCGGGATGAACTCCGACGGCGCGATCTGGCCGTGCACCGGGTGACGCCAGCGCAGCAGCGCCTCCACCCCGTGGACCGTGCCGTCGGTGAGACAGACCTTGGGCTGGTAGTGCAGCGTGAGGTCGCGGTTGTCGACGGCGCGGCGCAGGTCGCCCAGGAGGTTGAGGCGCTCGGGGGAGTTGCGGTCCTTGTTGGGCTGGTAGAGCTCCACGCCGCTGCGGCTCTCCTTGGCGAGGTACATGGCCACGTCGGCGCGTTGCAGCAGTAGCTCGAAGTCGGGGGCGTGGTCGGGGTAGAGCGCGATGCCGACCGAGCCGTCCAGGTCGAAGGTCATGCCCTCCAGCCGTACGGGCTCGGTGAGGGCCGCTCTCAGCCGGGCGGCCACCTCGCGGGCCGCGTGGGCGTCCCTGATCGAGGGCAGCAGGACGGCGAACTCGTCACCGCCCAGCCGGGCCACGACGTCGCCGGGCCGTACGGAGTGGGTGAGCCGGTGCGCCACCATCTGCAGCAGCCGATCGCCCACCGGGTGGCCCATCGTGTCGTTGACCTCCTTGAACCGGTCGAGGTCGAGCAGGAAGAGGCCCACCCGCTCCTCCTGCCGGGCCTCGGCCAGCGCCTCCTCGGTGCTGACGATCAGCATCTTGCGGTTGGGCAGCCCGGTCAGCTCGTCGTGCATCGCCTGGTGGTCGCGGCGCATGGACAGGGTGGCCGTGAAGTAGACGGCGGCCAGGGGCGCCACGAACAGCGGCACCATCTCGGGCGCGCGGCTCATCACGACCACCACGAGCGGCGCGAGGCCGAGCAGCCCGGCGTAGACGAGACTCTGCGGGCCGACCGTCGCCCTCAGCACCCGGGTGATCGACCTGCGCTCGTGCAACGCCACGGCCCCGCTCACCAGCGCGGCGCGTACGGCGAAGTAGGCGACGCCCGCCAGCCCGATCGCCAGCAGGTCGCTCCCAGCCGGCACCCACGGCCGCGCCGGGCCGGGCACGATCCCGAACACGCCCAGCACCACGGCCGCGGCGGTCAGCGCGAGCGTCGACTGGGCGGTGTTGAACATCACCCGGTGCCACGCCTTGCGGGTCACCACCCCGTTTATCACGACGGCCACCGCCTGCATCAGCACCGCGACCGGCAGGCCCAGGTGGAGCAGCACGGCGAACGTGAACATCGTCGACGGATATGTGCCGCCCACCACCGTCGCGGACGACACCATGACCGGCCTGAGCTCCCCCAGGATGACGAGCACAGCCAGCACCCAGAACAGCGGCGTGCGCGCCAGCTCCACCAGAACGGCCGGATCCAGCACGAGTATGGCCACGACCACCGCGGTGAAACCGATCACGGAACTGCCCGCGAGGTACGCCCACAGGGGCGTGCCGACGCGTGGTCCTGTGTCGCGGGTGTCGGTTGGGTCAGTCATCGGTAAACAGAACCCCCATCAGGTCACTATGGGAGGGTACGACCTTTACCCCACTTCGCGAAACCAAGCGCGTACGTTCCGTCACATCTCCTTTCGGACATATGCCCAGAAACAACACTCCGTAGACAGCATATCGACGCTGTGTACCTACGGGGTGGGTTTTCGCCCCTTTTGCTGCCTCGCGCGACAAACCCACCCTCATCCCCGTAACCCGGCGGCGCCCCGCCCCACCGGCCCGACCTGCCGGAACGCCATCCCCGCCAGCCCCGCCACCCCCCGGCCTCCCGCCAGTATCGCCACACCCGATCTCCCGGACCGGCCCCACCTGAACCCTTCTTTGGGACCGGCCCACCACCCCGCGCGAACCGTCTCCGGGACCATCCTGCCGCCCCACGCCCCTCCCCGCCCCACCCGCTGCCCCCCAAATGCTCCGCACCGCCCCCTCACCGGAACCGGCG
>NZ_QNFZ01000131.1 GCF_003313395.1 Nonomuraea lactucae
GACGCCGTCTGCGTCGGCGGCGAGCACGCCGACGAGGCGACGGCCGTCGAGGTGCGCGACGCGGTCGCCACCGCCGTCATCGAGGGCGTGCTGCCCGAGGAGCGCCTGGCCGACGCCGCTCGCAGGGTCCGCGAGCTGGCCGCCTGGGCCGTCTCCTCGGGCAGCGCCACAACCCCCGCCGACCGGAGGGGCCGGATCGTCCTCAGCCGGCACCGCTCCCAGGCCCAGCAGGTGGTTCCGGACGGGCACGCCCACCCGGCGGGCCTCGTGGCCGTGGACGGTCACGAGGAGGCGGACGGGCCGGCGGCGGTCGACGGGCGCGTGTCAGTGGATGGGCCGGCGGCGCTCGACGGGCACGTGGCGGTGGACGGCCACGCGGTCCTGGACGGCCACGCGGTCCTGGACGGCCACGCGGTCCTGGACGGCCACGCGGTCCTGGACGGCCACGCGGTCCTGGACGGCCACGCGGTCCTGGACGGCCACGCGGTCCTGGACGGCCACGCTGTCATGGCCGGGTCCGCGACCCTGGACGGGGCCTGTCATGGCCGGGTCCGCGACCCTGGACGGGGCCGCGACGCGGGGTGGGCGCCTGCTCCAGGGCGGCCACATCGGTCTCACCGCCGCCCGCCGCGCGATCCGGGTCACCCGCAGATCGGCAACCCCGGTGCTGCCCCTCGCCTCGGCCCCGTACGTGGTGGAGCTGGCTCCCGAGATGAACCTGGCCATCGACAAGAGCACCCCCTGGGGCGTGGGGGAGCCGCTGGGCGGGCTGCTGCCCGGCACCACCGTGACCAGGCTCACCGCGGGCGAGACCAACGGGCCGGCCGCCGAGCGGCTGATCCGCGAGAGTGGCGGGCGCCCGCTGGTGGTCGTGGTCCGGGACGTGCACCGCCACGCCTGGCAGGAGGAGGCGGTGCGTCACCTGCTCAGCGCCCGCCCCGACGCCGTCGTGGTGGAGATGGGCCTGCCCGAGCGCTCGGACCTGGGCGCGGTGCACATCGCCACCTACGGCTCCGCGAGGGTCTGCGGCCAGGCCGCCGCCGAGGTGCTCACAGGCAGGCTCTGACCCCCGGGGAAGGCCCGCCTACGGCGTGAACGAGGAGACGCCCCCGTCCACCGGGATCACGGTGCCCGTCAGGTAGGCCCCGGCCCGCGAGGAGAGGTAGATCGCCGCCCCGGCCATGTCGTCGGGCCGCCCGATGCGGCCGAGCGGCACGCCGGAGGCGACCAGCTCCCGGCTCGCCGGGTCGTCCAGGGCGAAGGCCATCATCTTCGACTCGAACGGTCCCGGCGCGATGGCGTTGACCGTGATGTGCTCGGGGGCGAGCTGCCTGGCCAGGTGACGGGTCAGCATGTGCACCGCCGCCTTGGTGGCCGAGTAGGCGTAGGTCTCCATGGGCGGCACCCGGATCCCGTCGATCGAACCCACGTTGATGACCCGGGCGGGGTCGCCGGGGCTCGCCGCCGCCCGCAGCCCGGGGAGCAGCCGCCGGGTCAGCGCGAAGACGCCCTTGACGTTGATGTTCCAGAGCTTGTCGAAGGCGTGCTCGGGATACTCCTCCAGCGGCGCCCCCCAGGTGGCGCCCGCGTTGTTCACCAGCACGTGCAGGGGGCCGTCGACCGCCGAGGCGAGCTCCTCCACCCCCTCCGGCGTGGACAGGTCGGCCGGGACACCCGTGCACCCCAGCTCGGCCGCCGTCTTGCCGACCTCCGCCGCCTTGCGCGCGGAGATGAAGACCGTCGCCCCCGCCTCCACGAAACCCGCCGCGATCATGCGTCCGATGCCCCGGGAGCCACCGGTGACCACGACCGTCTTGCCGTCAACCGAGAACAGTGTCATGACTCGGAAGCATGCCATACCGACCGGTCGGTCGCCACGTCGACGTCACACGCCCGGCAGGCGGCCGTTCCGGAACAGGTCGACGAACCTCTGGTGGTCCTCACGGGCCTGCGCCCCGTACCGGTGCGCGAAATCCACCAGCATCGCGATGAACCCCGGCCGGTCGCCGCCCACCACCGCCACGATCGACTCCTCGGTCGAGAAGTCGACCAGATCGTGGCTCGACTCGTCGTCCGCCACCGCGTGCATGCGCGCCACCGCCCGTCCCAGGTCGCGCATGATCGAGGCCAGCTCGTCCGGCTCGTTCACGTCGTCCCAGTCGAGGTCGGCGGAGTAGGGCGAGACCTCCGCCACGAGCTGTCCCACGCCGTTCAGCGTGGTGTAGCCGAGCCACGGGTCGGCGTAGGCCTGCAGCGCCCGCTGCGACTCGGCGGTGCGGTGCCCCTGGTGGCGGAAGTATCCGGCCACCTTCTCGTCCGGGATGTGCCGGGCCACCGCGGGCACCTGCGCCTGCTTCATGTAGAGGATCACATCGTTCTCCAGGGCCTGCGTATGCCCTTCGAGCAGCAGGTTGTACGACGGCAGCCCGGCCGACCCGATGCCCACGCCCTTGCGCAGCGCCACGTCCTTGATGACGTGCTCCACGGAACTGGTCTCCCCGGGCAGCGTCGTCAGGTAGTCCTCGAACGCCGCCAGCACCGCCTCGCGCGTCGCCGGATCGACGGCCTCGCGCCCGTCCATGATCGCGAACTGCCGCTCGTAGTCGTGGATCACGGTCTCGACGTCCAGCAGCGCCACCCTGGTGTTCAGCCGGGCGGTCTGCAGGACACGGTGCAGCACGCCGGTGGTGGTGGCGAGGGTGAGCGAGCCGACCGCGTCGTCCCCGCCGTGCGCGATCCCGGTCAGCTCGTCCAGGTAGGAGGCGCCGAAGCCGCTCACGAGCGAGCCGATCGCGTCGTCCGACAGCGCCTTGGCGTACCCGATCAGCGCCACGCTGGCGGCGAAGCGCTTCAGGTCCCAGGTGTACGGGCCGACGTACGCCTCGTCGAAGTCGTTGACGTTGAACACCAGCACGCCGGAGGCGTTCATGTAGGTGCCGAAGTTCTCCGCGTGCAGGTCACCGTGGACCCACACCCGGCTGGTCTGCTCGTCCAGGTACGCCCCGTCGGCGTACGCGCCGGTCATGTCCGCGTAGAACAGGCACGCGCTGCCCCGGTAGAACGCGAACGGAGAGGCGGCCATCTTCCGGAACTTCCTCCGGAACGCGGCGGGGTCATGCTTGATCGACTCGCCGAACTCCGCCATGAGGACGTCCAGCACGTAAGAGGAGCGTTGGCTCATAGACGGACAGTAAGGCGTCCCGGCCCTCCACGCCTATCCTGTCCGGCGAGTGTCGGGGCCGGTGCCATGGTGCTCGCTCATTCTCTGGGCAGTCCCAGCGTGCGCTCGGCGATGATGTTGCGCTGGATCTCGCTCGAACCGGCATAGATCGTGTCCGCCCGGCTGAACAGGTAGAGCCGCTGCAGGTCGTCCAGCTCGCCGCCGCGCGCGACGAGCCCCGCCTTCCCCTGTACGGCCTGGGCCAGCTCGCCGAGCCTGCGGTGCCACTCCGACCAGTAGAGCTTGCCGATCGACGCCTCGGGGCCGGGGTCGGGCCGCATGGTCCGCAGCGCGTTCAGCCGCATGATCTCCAGCTCCAGCCACGCGCGGACCAGCCGGTCGCGCAGCACCGGGTCCCGCGCCGCGCCGGTCCGCCTGGCCGTCGCGATCACCCGCTCCAGCTCCCGACGGAACCCGATCTGCTGGCCGAGCGTGGAGGCGCCCCGCTCGTACCCGAGCGTGGCCATCGCGACCCGCCACCCGTCGCCGGGCCGGCCCAGGATGTTCTCCGCGGCGGTGACGGCGCCGTCGAAGAACACCTCGTTGAACTCCGACGTGCCGGTCATCTGGACGATCGGCCGCACCCGCACGCCCGGCTGCCGCATCGGCACCAGCAGGTACGACAGCCCCCGATGGCGCCGCGAACCCGGCTCGGTGCGGCACAGCACGAAGCACCAGTCGGCCACGTGCGCCAGCGAGGTCCAGACCTTCTGCCCGGTGATCACCCACCGGCCGTCCTCCACGCGCGCCGTCGTGCGGACGCCGGCCAGGTCCGAGCCTGCCTCCGGCTCGGAGTAGCCCTGGCACCACAGCTCCTCGCCGCGCTGGACGGGGGGCAGGAAGCGGGCCTTCTGCTCCTCGGTGCCGAACTCCAGGATCGTCGGGCCGAGCAGCCCCTCGCCGATGTGGCCCACCCGGGCGGGGGCGTCCGAACGGGCGTACTCCTCGTGGAAGGCGACCTGGTCGGCCAGGGACGCGTTCCGCCCGCCGTACCGCTCCGGCCAGGCCAGGCAGGTCCAGCCCGCCTTGCCCAGGTGGCGCTCCCACGCGAGCCTGATCTCGTGCCCCTCGTGCTCGCGGCCGGGGCCGCCGAGCCCGCGGGCGCGGGCGAACTCGCCCGTCAGGTTCCGCTCCAGCCACGCCCGCGCCTCCTCGCGCAGGCTCAACGGAAGGCCCCGTAGCCGCCGCGGAAGAACAGCAGCGGCCCGCCGTCGGCGTGCGTGTCGAGCTGCAGCACGCGCGCCACCACGATCATGTGGTCGCCGGCCGGGTGCTCGGCCTCGACCGAGCAGTCCATCCAGGCGAGCGACCCGTCCAGCACCGGGTTGCCTCCGGGCGAGCCGGTCCATCGCAGCCCCGCGAACTTGTCACCGCCCTTGGCCGCCATCTGGGCGCACACCGGCTGCTGGTGCTCGGCCAGCACGTTCACGGTCAGCACCTTGGCGCCGCGCACCCTGGGCCAGCTGCTGCTGGTGTGGGCCACGCAGAACGCCACCAGGGGCGGATCGAGGGAGACCGAGGTGAAGGAGTTGGCCGCCAGGCCGCACGGCTCGCCGTTCACCGGGTCGAGCGCGGTGATCGCCACCACGCCGGTGGCGAACCGGCCGAGCACCTGCCTGAACCGCCGGCTGTCGAGATGGCCGTTCGCGGTCTCGGGGGATTTGCCGTTCGGCATGGGGGCTCCGTGGAGGGCTCTGCGCTGGTGGGGTGCCGGGCGGCCGGCACAGCCGTCCGGCGTGATCAGCCGGGCAGCGTGTGTGCTCATCGTGGCCTCCTCGGCGCCGCCGTCGTCGCTATCTTACCAAGCGCTTGCTTGGACGGTAGGGCGGCTCGTGGAGGCATGTCAAGCGATTCCCGGCCTCGCGGGCGCGCTGCCGCGTTGACATGCGGTGATTTTCGGGCCTAGCGTGACAATGTGGCCAAGCGCTTGCTTGATTTTCGGGATCGCGCGGCGGTCGCCGGGGTGGGCTACACGCCCTTCTCCAAGGACTCCGGCGTGAGCACGCTCACCCTCGCCTGCCGGGCGATCATGGCGGCCCTCGACGACGCCGGGCTCGCCCCGGACGACGTGGACGGCCTGGCCACCCACCGCGTCGGCGACTCCGCGGCGCCCTCCCTGGTCGGTCCCGCGCTCGGCGTGCACGACCCGAGCTGGCACCTGGACCAGTTCGGCGGGGGCAGCGTCTCACACGCCGTCGTGGGCCAGGCGGCCCTGGCGGTGGCCGCGGGCGTCGCCGAGACGGTGGTCTGCTACCGGGCGATCAACGCCCGCTCGGAGTTCCGCATGGGCGGCACCGGCCGGGGGCTCCCGGTCAGCCCGGAGGTCCAGTACCAGGCCCCGTACGGGTTCTTCGCGCCGCCGCAGCAGTACGCGATGTACGCCCGAGCCCACATGCTGAGATACGGCACCACGGCCGAGCACTTCGGCCGGATCGCCGTCACCCAGCGCGCCAGCGCCGCCAGGAATCCCCGCGCCCTCATGCGCACGCCGATCACCCTCGACGACTACCTCGCCAGCAGGTGGATCGCCGAGCCGTTCCGCCTGCTCGACTGCTGCCTGGAGACCGACGGCGCCTGCGCCCTGGTCATCACCTCCGCCGAGCGCGCCCGCGACCTGCGCCGGCCGCCGGTGCTCGTCTCGGCCGCCGCCTGGGGTGGAGGGCAGTCCCACCTGTCGGGCGGCCCCGCCGACCCGACGACCACCGCCGCGGCCGCCCTCGCCCCTCGCCTGTACGCCCAGGCGGGACTCGGCCCGGCGGACGTCGACGTCGCACAGCTCTACGACTGCTTCACCTACTCGGTCATCGTGCAACTGGAGGACTACGGCTTCTGTCCCAAGGGCGAGGGCGGGCCGTACGTGGCCTCCGGCGCCACCGCCCTGGACGGGCCGCTGCCGGTCAACACCCACGGCGGCTTCCTGTCCGAGGGCTACGTCCACGGCGTCAACCACATCGCCGAGGCGGTCTCACAGCTGCGCGGCGACGCGGGCGACCGGCAGGTTCGGGGGGCCGAGGTCGCGCTCTCGACGGCCCAGCCCGGCTACGTCCTCCCGGCCACCTCGGCCCTCCTGCTCAGAAAGGGCTGACCTCATGTCCGATCTCATGCCCGGCCCGCTCCGAGGCGCCCTGACGCCCGACCGGGACTCGGCCCCGTGGTGGGAGCGGGTGCGGCGGCGTGAGTTCGCCGTGCAGCGGTGCGACACCTGCCGGACCCCTCGTTTCCCCGCGCGGGCGTTCTGCCCCGCCTGCCGCACCGAGCGGTGGCACTGGGAGGCCGTCGAGCCGGAGGGGACGGTGGAGAGCTGGATCGTCAACCGCCGGGCCTTCGGTCCGGGGGACGGGCGGCCGTACGTGGTGGTCATGGTCCGGCTGGCGGGGGTGCCCGGCTGCCTGCTGTACGGGAGCTGGGAGGCGCCCTCCCGCGAGCCAGTGGGCGGTGAGCGGGTCAGGGGCGTCTTCGTGGGACCGGCCGGTGAGGGGCCGACGCTGGTCGGCTGGGAGCCGGTCGTGCGATGAGGCGGATGCCGCCCCGCCGTACAGGTTGGGTATGGCGGTGGCAAGCGGCGCGCGGCGGGAGCCGGCCCGCGCCGCGGAGGGCGCTACGACAGAGGGAGTCGGGACAGAGGGAGCCGGGAGAGAGGAACGCGCGCCCTGGCGGGCGTGGGGGACCCGCCAGGACGCGCTTCCTGCCCCATGTGCGGCGAAGTCAGGACTCCGGCGAGGGATGGAGTCCTAACCCGGCTGATCGCGCATGGAGTCGGTGGGGGAGTGCGGAGACTCCGGACGCCGGTAATGCTCGGCCGGCAGGAACGGCACGAGCTCGCCATTCCCGTTGCTCTGGCTGGTGTGACCGAGACCTTGGCGGGGCAACCCGTAACGCAGTAAACGTGTTGCATCGCGTGGGTCTCGCCAGGACGGGTATGGCCTACCCGCGCGGCCCGGCAACACCGGCTCTCACCCCCTCCGGCCTTTCGATGGATTTGTACCAACGAATGGATGATGCTGCTGTCGAGGCGCTTTGGTCAAGGGGTTGTGGCCTGCTAGAACCAGATCGTCTAAATTGTTGGAACAAAAGGGGTGAGAGTGGCAAGGTCGGTGCTGTATCAGCAGGTGGCTTCAGAACTGCGGAAGGCCATCTACTCCGGTGAGCTCGGCCCCGGAGCGCAGCTGCCGACCGAGGCTCAGCTCATGGAGGACCATGGCGTGAGCCGCAACACGGTCCGGCTGGCCCTCGGTGAGCTGGTCAACGAGGGCCTCGTCACGCGCACCCCCCGCCGGGGCACGGTCGTCAGGGACCGCAGGCCGCTGCTGATCTATCCGCAGCGGGAGCTGGAGCCACAGCCCATGGGCGAGCTGCGCGAGGCCTTCGCCTTCGCCGTGGCCCAGGAGGGCCGCGAACCGAGCCAGCTCATCGAGGTGCTGACCGTCACCCCGGTCGAGGAGATAGCCAGCAGGCTGGAGCTGTCGGAGGGGGAGCTCGCCGTGGTGCGGCGGCGGCTCCGCTTCGTGGACGGCCAGCCGTACAACACCAACGACTCCTACTTTCCGCGCGACCTGGTCGCCAACTCGGAAATCGCCAGGCCAGGCGACATCGCGCGCGGAGCGAACCGGGTTCTGGAGGAGCTCGGGCACGAACAAGTTCGGGTTGTTGACGACATTTGGGCGCGAATGCCCAACCAAGAGGAAGCTGAGCGGCTTCAATTGGAACTCGGCACGCCAGTTGTCGTGTATGTCCGAGTTGGTTACGACAGGGCTGATATGCCGGTGCGAGTCGCGGTGTCGGTGCTCCCCGCGGACAAGCACTTGATCAGGTACGAGCTCGACCGCCGCTAGTCGAGCTCCGTTGGGGGTGATCCCGCCGGCGGCCCGCCGCGAGTAATCCGGCCTCGCAGGGCTGGGGGAGTTGTGCATACTCCCCCGAATCCCGATTTATGCGTATATATCGCCTTTAGTCACAGTCCGAGCTACTGCGCCGCAGCACCTTCACGTTCCGTGAACGCTCGGACACGCTCCGCACCGAAAGAAGGGCGAACCATGCACTCCGACACCCTGCTCCACCCGCTCGCGCTCCGCCGTGCCGAACTCTCCGACCTCAGGGGCGTGCTCGCCCTCCTCGCCGACACCGCCGAATGGCTGTACAGCCGGGGGGTGACCCAGTGGCCCCGCGGCGGCTTCGGACCCGAGCGCATCGAACCGCTGATCGAGGAGCGCGTGCTGTACCTGGTGGACGACGAGCTGCGATACCTCGACCCCGACGTGGACGCGCCCCCGGTCGCCACGATCGCCGTCGACGGCCACGCGGACCCCGAGTTCTGGATGCCGGCCGACGGCCCCGACACCGCCCTGTACGTCCACAAGCTCGCCGTGGCCCGCCCCTGGGCCGGCCACGGGCTCGGGGACGCGCTGCTCGACTGGGCGGGCGGAACCGCCTACGCCACCGGGCACCACTGGCTCCGCCTCGACTGCGCCAAGGCCAACCCGGGCCTCCAGGACTACTACCGCCGCCGCGGCTTCCGCCACATCCGCACGGTCGACCTCCCGCACCGCGCCTCGGGCGCCCTCTTCCAGCGCACCGCGGACGACACCCTCGTCACCGCCTTCCGCGACCTCACCATTCCCGAACTCATCAGCGCCTGACCCGCGACCCGCCCCCGCCGCCCAGCGGACAGCGCTCATCGCGTGACAGACCGGTCGTCCTCGGGCCCCCAAGCCCCGGGGACGGCCACTCCGGGCTCGGGTGGCCCGGCTCCGGCCCACCCCGGGTCTCCTGAGGAGATCTGCTGGGGCACCAGGGGCGGGGGTGGCGGACTTTCGGTCCCTATGCCGCCGGAATAGGGCAGAGCACCCTATAACCTCTCCTGCATGACCGGTTCCCTCCTAGAGGTGATCGCGCTGAACGTGCGCGACGCCGTGGCCGCCGAACAGGGTGGCGCCGACCGCCTGGAGGTCGTCGCCGACATGGCGGCCGATGGGCTCACACCCGCGCCGGAAACGGTCGCCGCGATCGCCGCGGAGTGCCCGCTGCCCCAGATGGTGATGCTCCGCCTGGACGCCTCCTTCACGGCCGACGCCGATGTGCTCGACCGGCTGAGCCGCGACGCCAAGGCGCTGGCCCAGGCAGGGGCGGCCGGGTTCGTCTTCGGGTTCCTCGACGGGGCGGGAACGGTGGACCTGGCCGCCACCGAGGCGCTCATCCACGCGGTGTCGCCGCTGCCGTGGACGTTCCACCGCGCCGTCGACCAGGCTGCCGACGTCCACGCCGCCTGGCGCGCCGTACGGCTGCTGCCGAACCTCGCCACGGTCCTCACCTCGGGCGCGCCCACCGGGGTCGGGGACGGCCTGCCCGTGCTCAAGGGCCGCGCCGAAGCGGGCGACGCCTCGATCATCCTGGCGGGCGGCGGCCTCAAGCCGCGCCACGTCCCCGCTCTGCTCGACTACGGCATCCGCGCCTTCCACATCGGCTCGGCGGTACGGGAGAGCTGGTCGGATCCGGTGGACTGGGGCCTCGTCCGCCGTTGGCGCGCCCTCGTCGACCGCGACTGACCCGCTCGGTCATGCCAGGGCGGCGTCGGCGCGCTGGAGGGCGGCGGCCAGGGTCCGGATCGTGGCGGGCTCGTCCATGACGCCGCCACCCGCCTCCCGCTGCCCCTCCCAGGCCCGAACCCGTTCGCGGTAGGCGTCGTAGCGGGCCAGGTGGAAGGCGTGGACCGTGGCGAAGCGGCTCACCAGGTGCGACGGGTGCATGTCCCACCCCTGGTAGAACCCGTGCCGCAGCGAGTGCCGGACCAGCTCGGAGTGCCGCCGCCACAGCGCGCGCACGTCGGCCGCCGAGCCGGAGGCGGGCGAGGCGGCCAGCGACCCGTCGGACAGCTCCACGCCGGTGCCCGCGAACGCCACCTGCATCACGTGCCTGGCGTGGTCGCACGCGGGATGGTCGAGCCGCTGCTCGTGCGGCGGCAGCCCGATCGCCGCCGTGTAGTCGAACACCCCGAAGTGCGCCGCCGCGAGCCTCCCACCGAGCGCCGCGGCCAGGTCGCCGCGCAGGAACTCCAGCGTCTGCGGCGCCTCCACCTGCATCTCGAACCGCAGCCGCACCCCCAGCCCGGCTTCCAGCCGTTCCAGGAAGGCCGCGAACTGCCGCAGGTAGCCCTCCATCAGCACCTTGGGGAACGTCACCGTGAACCCGGGCGGCAGTTTCCCGGCCCGCGCCACGACCCCGGTGACGAACCCGTCGAGCGTCCGCACGGACCGCCCCGGATCCCCGTCGGCGAACGACTTGACCCGCAGCCCCCACCGCCGTGGCAGCGTCCCGGCGGCCCGCATGGCGGCCACCGCCTCCGCCGCCCGCTCCACGTGCCCGTCCTCCTCGCCGGGGCGCACGCCGTAGCCGTCCTCGAAGTCGATCCGCAGGTCCTCGACCGGCTCGCGGCCGAGCTTGCGCAGCACCCGTTCGCGTACGGCGGGCGCCAGTTCCTCCGGCACGCCGAACACCTCGGCCACCTCGCCGGGACCGGCCAGGTGGGCCTCGGCCAGGGCCAGCGCCTCGGCGCCCCAGCCGGAGACGGTCGCGGCGGAGAACCGGTCGGCGGGCACGTAGACGGTGTGCACCGGCTGCCACCCCGGCCCGGAGGCCGGAAGGCGCGCCTGCTGCGCCCGATAGGTCTCCTCGAACCCGGTCAGGGGAACGTCCGCCACGGTGACACGCATGGGTGCACCCTAGCCGCACCCCGCCGGGCTGTGCCCCGTCAGTGGCCGCCGTCAGTGGCCGCCGTGAGTGGCCGCCCCTGGGAGGCGCGCCGGTCAGGGACGGCAGGCGCGGAGCATGGCGTCCAGGCCGACCAGCTTGACCCGTTCGCCGCGGCCCAGCGACCGCCCCAGCTCCGTCTCGGCCGCCTCGATCGCCAGCCACTCCTCGTACGTCACCGGCCGCACCCCGCGCGAGGCCAGCAGCGTGTCGGGGTCCGCCCGCACCCGGTCACGGCCCGACAGATCTGACAGGAGCGTGCGGACGGTCTCCGCCGCGTCGGACTTGTTCGTGCCGATCACCCCGGTGGGGCCGCGCTTGAGCCAGCCCGCCACGTACTCGCGGTCGCGCACCCGGCCCGCCTCGTTCGGCACGGTCATCGTCTCCCGGGAGAACGGCACGCCCGGCAGCGGGACGCTCTGGTAGCCGACCGAGCGCAGCACCATGCCCACCGGCAGCGTCTCGAACTCGCCGGTGCCCACCACGCGGCCCTCGGGGGACAGCCGGGTGCGTTCGAGCCTGAGCCCCTCCACCCGGTCGGCCCCGAGGATCTCCACCGGCCGCAGCCAGAAGCGCACGTCGAGGCGGCGCGGCCGGCCGACTGGCGCCCGCTCGGACCACGACCGCAGCACGTCGAGGTTGCCGCGCACCTGGCGCGGGAAGTCGCCGCCGAGCACGGCCGCCTCGTCCGGGCGCACGCAGACGTCGGCGTTGGCCAGGTCGCCCAGCTCGCGCAGCTCCTTCAGGGTGAACTTGGCGTGCTCGGGCCCCCGGCGGCCGATCATGTGGATGGCCTTGACCTGGCTATCGCCGAGGCGTTCGAGCACGTCGTGGGGCACATCGGTGGAGCGCAGCTCCTCGGCGGTCTTGGCCAGCACGCGCACCACGTCGACGGCCACGTTGCCGACGCCGATGACCGCCACCTCGGGGCTGTCGAGCGTGAAGCGCGACGGCTCCACGTCGGGATGGCCGCAGTACCAGTTGACGAAGTCGGTGGCCGCGACGCTGCCCGGCAGGTCCTCGCCGGGGATGCCGAGCCTGCGGTCGACCATCGCGCCCGTGGCGTAGACGACGGCGTCGTAGGCGCTGAGCAGGTCGGCGACCGACACGTGCTCGCCGAGCGTGACGCCGCCGAGGAAGCGGACCTGGGGCAGCTCCAGGACGCGGCGCAGGTAGTTGGCGATCGACTTGATCGAGGTGTGGTCGGGCGCGACGCCGTATCTGACCAGCCCGTACGGCGTCGGCAGCCGTTCGAGCACGTCCACCTCGACCGGCTCCTGGGCCTGCTTGACCAGGGCCTCGGCCGTGTAGATCCCGGCAGGGCCCGACCCGATGACCGCCACGCGCAACGCCACGTCGCCTCCCGGTCTCGTGATTGCCGCCTCAGGATGATTCTTCCCTGTGGGCCGCGCTATGTCTCGTGGGTTCCGGCGCGGGAGCGGAGGGCGAGCTTGTCGATCTTGCCGTTGGCGTTCACGGGCAGGGCGTCCACCACGATCACGCGCCTGGGCACCTTGAAGTTGGACATGTTCGCCTTCGCCCAGGCGAGCAGCGCCGGAACGTCCACCGCCGTCCCGGGCCGGGGCACCACGTACGCCCAGCCCGCCTCGCCCGCGGCCGGGTCGGGCACGCCCACCACGGCTACCTGGGCCAGCGAGCCCTCGCGCAGCAGCAGCGCCTCCACCTCGGCGGGGGAGACGTTGAAGCCGTTGACGATGAAGAGATCCTTCTTGCGGTCCACGATGGCGAGATTTCCGGCCGTGTCGAGGACGCCGATGTCGCCCGTGTGCAGCCAGCCGTCCTCGTCGACGACCTCGGCGGTCCTTTCGGGGTCGTCCCAGTAGCCGCGCATCACCCCGTAGCCGCGCTGCAGGATCTCCCCCCGCACCCCGGCCGGGACCTCCTCACCCCGGTCGTCCACGACCTTGATCTCGACGCCCGGCACCGGCCGGCCGGTCGTCGAGGCGACCACCTCCACGGGGTCCCCGGCCCTGGTCATGGAGACGACCGTGCCCTCCATCAGGCCGTACGCGTTGATCATCCGTTCCAGGCCGACCCGCTCGACCAGCCTGGTGATCAGCGCGGGCGGCACGGCGGCGGCCCCGCAGATGGCCACGCGCAGCGACGACACGTCCCACTCGCCCCGGTCCAGCTCGTCCAGGAGCCGGTGGAACAGGGTGGGCGGCCCGGCCAGGATGCTCGCCCGGCCCGTGGAGACCAGCGCCATCAGCGCGTCAGGGGTGAAGACCCGGATCGGCGTCATCGTGGCCCGACGGAGCACGCAGGCGACGAGCCCGGCGTTCAGCCCGAATCCATGGCTGAAGGGCGCGATGACCGGATAGCGGTCGCCCTCGCCCAGGGTGACGATCTCGGCCCAGTCCCAGTAGCCGCGCAGCACCTGGGCGTGGTCGAGCATGACGCCCTTGGGCATGCCGGTGGTGCCCGAGGTGGACATGATCTCGCACAGGTCGTCCGGCCGTACGGCGAGTGCCCGCTCCTCGGCGGCCTCCACCGGCACCTCGGCGCCCCGTGCCCTCAGCTCCGAGGCCGTCAACCGCGCCTTCCCCGGTGGCGGCCCCGGTGGTGGCCCCGGTGGCGGCCCCGAGGGCGGCCCCGAGGGCGCCGTGTCGGCGACGACGGTGTGGCGCAGGCCGGTCCGTGGCGGGAGGAGGTCCGCCAGCAGGACGCCCTGCGCCCCCTCACCCGTCAGCAGCACCTCCGAGCCCGTCTTCCGGATCACCGCGGCCGCCTCCAGGCCCTTGTACCGCGACGAGAGCGGCACGACGACCCCGCCCGCGAGCCAGACGCCGAACGCCCGCTCCACCCACGAGCGGTCGTTCACGCCCCACAGCGCCACCCGGTCCCCCGGGGCGACCCCCAGCGCCATCAGGCCCCTGGTCACCTCCGTGGCGGCGGACAGGAGGCCGTTCATGGTCACGAGCTTGCCGCCGTCGTCGATCACCGCCGCGTCCGGGTGCCGTGCGGCCTGGTCGCGCAGCATGCGTGGGAGCGTTCCCCAGTCCGGCACCGGTTGCATGGCTCTCGCGCCTCCTCCGTCGTGGGCCAGGGGCGATCAGGGGCGATCAGGGGCGGCCCAGGACGGGGGACGGCGTGACGAGCGCGCGGTCGCGGCCGAGGTGGTGACCGCGCAGGTCGTTCAGCACGCCGGGGCTGGGCGTCTCGGAGACCGCCGGCGCTATCTGCAGGCCGATCGAGATCGGGGTGAGCGCCCGCAGCGCCTCCTGGATCCTCGACCGCCACATGGGGTTCTCGACCAGGCTGGCCCGGCTGAACGTCACCGTGAGCACCGCCGAGTCGAGCGTGCCCTGCCTGCTCACCGTCAGCTCCCAGCGGGACACCCCGTCGATCTTCGACAGCGTCCTGCCCAGCCGGGGCAGCGAGAGCCACACGCCGCGCACCAGCACGTGCTCGCCGACCGTGTGCTCGGGCGCCGGGACGCCCGCCCCCTCGCCGCCTTCCCCGGTACGCGTCACGTGCCCGGTGCGCAGCACGGCGTCGCCCAGCGTGGAGTGCCCGGACAGCGTGATCACCAGCTCGGCCGGCCCGGAGGCGTGCCGCGGCGGCAGCGGCTCGTCCTTGTCGAGCGCGGCGAGCCCCAGCACGCCGTCCGCGAGCGGCGTGAGCGGGTCGCCCTCCGAGGCGCGCCAGGCCAGGGCCGCGCCGCTGAACGGGCTGGCGTACACCTCGCACACCGACGCCTCGAACTCGTCCGCCAGGTGGGTCATGGTCCGCTTCGAGGCGATCTCTCCCGTCAGGACGATGTTCCGGAGCCCCAGGTCCAGCGGGTCGAGCAGGAACTCCAGGTGCAGCCTGGCCAGGAGGTCCATGGCCCCGGTCGGCGTGGCGACCAGCGTGGTGGCCTTCAGCGCCGACAGGGCGTGGTGCAGGCGCATGCGGCCCCGCGGCCCCACCGAGGCCGCGGCGGCGGCGACGCCGGCGGCGG
>NZ_QNFZ01000117.1 GCF_003313395.1 Nonomuraea lactucae
CCTCAGTGGTGCGACCCGCACCCCGGCCGCCTCCCGGGCCGCCCCGACCGCCCAGGGAGACGAGCCGCGCCGGAGCCCCTCGGGCGAGCCGCGGGCCGCCCGCCCGATGCCCACCACCTCGACGACGCGGACGACCATCCCCGGCACGCACATCACCCTGCACGAGAACCCCGCCGACCCCGTCTGGGCCACCTCGGCCTACGGCGCCCTCGGCGACGGCGCCCCGGCCCAGGTCCGCGACCCCAAGAGCGGCGAGTTCAGGTACTTCGGCAACTTCCAGCAGCCGATGGTCTCGCCGGACGGCGGCTACGTCGTCGCCCTCTCCACCGTGTCGTACGTGCGCACCGACTACAACACGATCAGGCTCGTCACCCGCGCCACCGGGGAGGACGTCGAGCTGCGCACCGCGGACAAACCACGAGTCACCGGCAGCCCGGTCTGGAACATCGACGGCCACCGCCTGCTCATGAGCGTCTACAACGACGACACGCGCGAGACCACGGGGTTCCTGCTGGTGGACGCGGCGACCAAGCAGGTCCGGACCCACCTGGCAGACACCGGGGGCAAGAGCGGCTACCTCTGGGGCCCGGATCCCGCCACGCTGATGCGCCAGGACAGGGACGGCACGATCAGCATCGTCGGGCTGGACGGCCGGGTGGTCCGCTCGTTCCAGAAGAAGGGCACGCTGCTCAGGACGAGCGCCGCCGCATTGCTGATCGGCACGGCGTCCACCCCGGCGTCCACCCCGGCGTCCGCCTCGGTGCCCACCACGGTCTTCGCCACCACCTGCCCCGGCGGCTCCCGCGACGCCTGCCTGTGGGACGCGGCCACGGGCGCCCGCAAGGCCGTCGTCCCCCTGGACGCGCACACGGCGTTCAACGGCTGGCTGGACGACAGGCACTTCCTCGCCACGATCACCAAGGGCGCCACCACCCGCCTGGCCCTCGTCGGCCTCGACGGCAGGACGCGGCGCGTCCTCGCCGAGGGCCCCGCCAAGGAGTTCGGCCAGGTCAGCGTCGTCTACACCGCCAAGTGACCGGTCCGCCCACCGTCCGCCCACCGGCCGTCCGCCCGCCGTCCACCGGCCGTCGACAGGGGGCCGCGCACGGTCGCCGCGTCGGAAAGCCTGTCCCAACATTGGCCAACGCGGCCCGCAGGGTCGCGCCCGCGTCCCGCTGGCGATGGAGCATGTCACCGAAGGCAGCCACCACGGGAGACGGGAATGGCCATGGCTCGGAGGGCACGCGCCTCCCTTCTGGAGCGGGCCGCCGCGCGCCGCGCCGCCCCCTGCGAGGCGGCGGCCCAGGACGCCGTGCGGATCGTGCGGGCCG
>NZ_QNFZ01000120.1 GCF_003313395.1 Nonomuraea lactucae
CCCGCGAGGGCCCCGCGAGGCGGCGAGCGCGCGGCCCGATCGCGGCTGGCCGAGTGGGCAGGGCGCGGCCTGTACGCGTACGGCGCGGGCCGGGACGACCTGGCCGGCGACCGCACCTCCAGGCTCAGCCCCTTCATCCGCTTCGGCTGCCTGTCCCCGCTGGAGCTGGCCGGCCTGCCGGACGGAGACTTCGTCCGTCAGCTGTGCTGGCGCGACTTCCACCACCAGGTCACCCTGGCCTTCCCGGACCTGAACCGGCGTGACTACCGGCCGGGAAGGGCGCGTCGGCGTGAGGACGGTGACGCGGCCGAGTCCTGGGCGGCGGGGGTGACGGGGGTGCCGATCGTGGACGCGGGCATGCGGCAACTGCGCGAGGAGGGGTGGATGCACAACCGAGCCCGCATGATCACCGCGTCCTATCTGGTGAGGCGGCTCGGCGTCGACTGGCGGGTCGGCGCCGCCCACTTCTTCGACCTGCTGCTCGACGCCGAGGTGGCCAACAACTCGGGCAACTGGCAGTGGATCGCCGGCACCGGCAACGACACCCGGCCGAACCGGACACTCAACGTGATCCGCCAGGCCAGGAGGTTCGACCCGGACGGCGACTACGTGCGCAGGTACGTTCGCGAGCTGGAGGACGTGCCCGCGAGCCTGATCCACGAGCCCTGGAAGGCGCCGGTCCCGATCCCCGGCTACCCGCCGCCCCTGGCGTGCTAGAAGATCCTGGCGTGCCAGAAGATCAGAGAGATCCCGATCCTTCCAGGCGTGCCACCGCCCTGCTGATGGAGGTCAGGTCCAGCGGTCCCTGATATCTGACCCCGTTGAGGAAGAGCGTGGGCGTGCCGCGCACGCCGCTCGCCCGCCCCGACTCCTCGTCCCTGGCGATCCTGGCGGCCTGCGCCGGCACGTCCGTCCACGGCTCCACGTCGAGCTCGGCGGCGTAGCGCCCCAGGTCGGACTCGGTGAGGAAGCGCTGGTTGGCGAAGAGCACGTCGTGCATCTCCCAGAACCTGCCCTCGCGGGCGGCCGCCTCCGCCACCAGGGCCGCGGGCACGGCCCTCGGGTGCAGCGTGCGCAGGGGGAAGTGCCGGAACACCAGCCGCACCCCGGGGTGCTTGTCGCGCAGCTCCTCCAGGATCGGATGGAGCCGCCCGCAGTAGGGGCACTCGAAGTCGCCGTACTCCACGATCGTCACCTTCGCGCCGTCCGGCCCCCGCACGTGGTCGTCCGGCCCCACGGGTACGGCGAGCAGCTCCGGCAGCTCCTCCTCCGGCTCGAACTCCGCCTCGGGCGGCGCGCAGACGCCGCCCCTGTCCCAGGCCAGCCGGAAGATGATCCAGCCGGCCAGCGCCGACAGCAGCGAACCGGCCAGAATGCCGATCTTGGCCTGGTCCTGTACGGCCCGGTCGTCGAAGGCCAGGTCCACGATGAACAGCGACACCGTGAAGCCGATCCCCGACACCGCCGCCCCGCCCAGCAACTGGCCCCACACCAGGTTGCCCGGCAGCACGCCCCAGCCGAACCTGAGCGGCAGCCACGTGCCCAGCGAGATGCCCACGAACTTGCCCAGCAGCAGCCCGGCAGCCACGCCGATCGCGATGGGGGAGGTCGCGGCCTGGCGCAGCGTCTCACCGTCCAGCCGCACACCGGCGTTGGCCAGCGCGAAGAGCGGCACGATGACGTAGCCGGTCCACGGGTGGAGCTGGAGCTGCAGCCGTTCGTTCACCGACACCGCGGCACGCACCCGGCGCGCCGCCTCGCGGGCCGCGCGGGCGTTGGGGTCGCTGGTGAACTCCTGCACGGCCTCGCCCGCCGCGAGCAGCTTGTACTCGCTCGGCGCGTACACGAACACCAGGACCCCGAGCGCGATGCCGATCAGCGTCGGATGGATGCCGCTCTCCAGGGTCGCCACCCACAGCCCGAAGCCGAGCACGATGTACGCGGGGGCCCGCCAGATCTTCAGCCACCGCAACGTCATGATCGCCGCCAGCAGCACCGCCGCGACGAGCAGCGAGGGGACGTGCAGGCTCTCGGTGTAGAACAGGGCGATGATGATGATCGCCAGCACGTCGTCGACGATCGCCAGCGTCAGCAGGAACGCCCGGAGCGGGTCCGGGCAGCGGGCGCCCACCACGGCGAGCAGCCCCAGCACGAACGCCGTGTCGGTGGCGATCGGCACCCCCCAGCCGCCCGCGCCCGGCCCTCCGGCGTTCAGCGCGAGGTAGAGGGCGGCGGGCACCAGCATCCCGCCGAGCGCGGCGACGGCCGGGACGGCGATCAGCCGCCGGTCCCGCAGCTGCCCCAGCCGTACCTCGTAGGACATCTCCAGGCCGATGAGGAAGAAGAACAGCGTCATCAGCCCGTCGTTGACCCAGTGGCGCAGGTCCAGCGAGAACACGGCGTCGCCGAAGGAGATGCCCATCGGGGTGTGCCAGAAGGCCTCGTAGGTGTCGCCCCACGGCGAGTTGGCCCACAGCAGGGCGAGCACGGTCGCGCCGAGCAGCACGCTCGTACTGCCCGCCTCGGTCCTGAAGAACGCCCGCAACATCGACCCGATGATAGGCGGCGCCCCCTCGGAGGCAGCGGAGCGGGTACGGCTGGTGGGTTATGTGCCGATATAAGCTGCTATTTGGGTTGTTGGTCGGATATATGGGTCTTTTCAAGGTGGGCCTGAGTCGTTACGTTCGGGCAGCGCGCGCATAGATCCACACGGGAGCGGCGAATCCGGGCCGCACCCGTGTAGCACTCCTTCGTCCCCACCCCCAGCGGAGGACCCATGAAGCAGCTCCTCGCCCTCTTAGCCACCCTGGCGCTGGCCGTCTCGACGGTGCTGACCGCGCCCGCGAGCGCCACCGCGCGGCTCGCACCCCCCGACATCCCGCTCGCGAACGTCAAGGCCCACCTGTCGCAGTTGCAGTCGATCGCGAGCGCCAACGGCGGCAACCGCGCCCACGGCCGCCCCGGCTACCTCGCCTCCGCCAACTACGTCAAGGGCCGGCTGGACGCCGCCGGTTACACCACCACGCTGCAGTCGTTCACCTACAACGGCGCCACCGGCTACAACGTCATCGCCGACTGGCCAGGCGGCGACCCCAACGACATCCTCATGACCGGCGCCCACCTCGACAGCGTGACCTCCGGGCCGGGCATCAACGACAACGGCTCCGGCTCCGCGGCGGTCCTCGAGGTCGCGCTCGAGGTCTCCCGGCAGGCGCTGCGGCCCACCAAGCACCTGCGCTTCGCCTGGTGGGGCGCGGAGGAGCTGGGCCTGCGCGGCTCGCAGTTCTACGTGAACAACCTGCCCGCCGCCGAACGCTCGAAGATCAAGGCGTACCTGAACTTCGACATGGTCGGCTCGCCCAACGCCGGCTACTTCGTCTACGACGGCGACAACTCCGACGGCGTCGGCGCCGGACCGGGCCCCGCCGGCTCGGCCGAGCTGGAGCGGACCCTGCAGTCCTACTTCACCTCGATCGGCGTCCCCACGCGCGGCACCGACTTCGACGGCCGCTCCGACTACGGTCCGTTCATCAACGCGGGCATCGCGGCCGGCGGCACGTTCACCGGCGCGGAGGGCATCAAGAGCAGCGCCCAGGCCCAGCTCTGGGGCGGCACCGCGGGGCAGGCGTTCGACCCCTGTTACCACCGCTCCTGCGACACCACGTCCAACATCAACGACGCCGCGCTGGACCGCAACGCCGACGCCATCGCCCACTCCGTGTGGACCATCGCCACCGGCGTTCCGCCGGAGACGGTGTGGTCGGACACGTTCGAGACCGCCCCGACCGCGTGGGTCGCCAACCCGGGCGGCACCGACACCGCCGTCAGCGGCCAGTGGGAGCGCGGCGACCCCGAGGAGACCACGTCCAGCGGCCCCAAGCAGCTCGGCGCGACGGTGAGCGGCACGAACGACCTGGTCACCGGGCGGCTCGCCGGGGCGAGCGCGGGCACGCACGACATCGACGGCGGCACCACGTCCATCCGGTCGCCGGAGATCGCGCTGCCGTCCAGCGGGGTGCTGAAGGTGTCCCTGTCGTGGTACCTGGCGCACGGGAGCAACTCCTCCAGCGCCGACTTCTTCCGCGTCAGGATCGTCGGCGGCAGCGGCACCACCACGGTGTTCACCCAGGCGGGCGCGGCCACCGACCGCGACGGCGCGTGGAGCACGGCCACGGCGGACATCTCATCCTTCGCCGGGCAGAGCATCCGCATTCTCGTCGAGGCGGCCGACGCCTCGACGGCCAGCCTGGTCGAGGCCGGCGTGGACGATGTGAAGATCACGCGCCAGTGAGGAGGGGGACGCCTCCACCCGCGGCTGGTGGAGGCGTCCGCCCCTCGGCACGCCCACCGGTGGCATGTCCTGGCGCGTGCCCACACCAGGACGGGGGGTGACCGGTGGGCGTGTGTCCTGTGGTCAGCCGGTGACCGTGAGGGTGGTGCGGGCCACGGAGCCGTTCGCGCAGGCGGCCGTCACCGGGAAGGTGCCCGCCCGGGTGGCGCTGAGATTCCCCGACCAGGTCTCGGCCGGGTTCTGCGGGACGGTCTGGCGCGGAGAGAAGGCGTTGGAAACGACAGAACGCACCCGCGACCCGCCGCAGACCGCCGTGACCTTCACCTGGGCGCCCACCTTGGCCGTGGTCGAGCCGAGCCCGAGGCCCGCGTTGAGGACCGGCGCGGGACCAGGCGCCCCGCCACCGGGCGGGTTGCCCGGGTTCGGCGTCGGGGTGGGCTTGGGAGTCGCGGTCGGGGTCCCCGTGACCGTGGGGGCCGGGTTGGGGTTCGAGCCGCCGAAGGTGACGTCCGAGCACGAGTAGAACGCCTCGGGGCTGTCACTGCGCTGCCAGATGGCGTAGATGAGGTGGCGGCCCTGCTTCGCCGGAAGCCGGCCCGACAGCACGTACGAGCCGTTGGACAGGGTCGGGTTCTGCTGGGACAGGAAGGGCTTGGACTCCAGGTCGGACCACTTCAGTGGCCTGGTGGGGTCGTAGCCGTCCTTGGTGACGTAGAGGTCGAAGCCGCCCTTGTGCGGAGCGGTGGCCCGGTACGTGAAGGTGTGGGAGGCGCCGCTGCTGAGGGAGGTGCTCGGCCAGTCGGCCCGCGCCTGGTCGAAGCCGCGATACTTGTCGCGGCCCGCGCTGCACAGCTTGCCGTCGGGGATGAGGTCGCGGTGCCTGCCGGCGGCGTTGGCGATGTTGACCTCGTTCCAGTCGTAGAGCGGCTGGGTACCGCCGAGCTCCACGGCCTTCTTGCAGGCGGCCGACTTGGGGCTCTCGGGGCCCTCGGTGTAGCAGACCATGGTCCGGCTGGGCGGGTTGTTCATGGTGCCGTGGGCGCCGGCGGGGGCGGGAGCAACGGTGAGCATGAGCAAGGGGGGTGCGGCCAGGGTCGTGGCGACGAGCGCCTTACGGTTGATCTGCATGCAGATCACCTTGGAGCACAAATGCGGTCGAAGTATCGTGCTTAAACTGCCTTTAAGGCGGACTTATGGGCTTTTTCAGGCGGATCCAGATCTGCACCTGAGCCCCTCCCAGGTACGAGTGGTCCAGCCGCATCGAGCCGCCGGACGACTCGGCCAGCCTGCGGGCGATGTCCAGGCCCAGACCCGTGGAGCCCGCCCCGCTGGCCCCCCGCTCCAGCGCCGCCTCCGGGTCGCGGATCCCGGGGCCGGCGTCCGCGATCAGGATGCCGGCCGTCTCCTTGCCCTCGTGCAGTGTGACGCTGAACGCCGTGCCCTCGGGGGTGTGCCTGAACACGTTACCGAGCAGCGCGTCCACGGCCGCCGTCAGCTCCCCCGCGGGCACGGGCACGGTCACCGGCAGCGTCGCCCCGATGAGCTGCCACGGCCGCTGCTGGTCCTCGGCCAGCGCCGACCAGAATGCCAGCCGGTCGCGCAGCACCTCGGCGGCGTCGCAGGACCGGGCCGCCCGGGCGGGGCGCCTGGCCGCCGTGATGATCGTGTCCACCTCGCCCTCCAGCCTGGCCAGCGCCTGCCTGCTCGGCTCGGCCTGCGGGCCGAGCTGGTCGAGGCTGAGCCGCAGGGCGGTGAGCGGCGTGCGGAGCCGGTGCGACAGGTCGGCCGCCAGCTCCCGCTCGGCCGCGAGCAGCCGGGTCACCCTGGCGGCCATCGCGTTGAACGCCGTCGCCGCGGCCACCAGCTCCGGGGGGCCGTCAGGGTAGATGCGCTCGCTGAGGTCCCCCGCGCCCAGCGCGGTCGCCGCC
>NZ_QNFZ01000121.1 GCF_003313395.1 Nonomuraea lactucae
CGGCGCGGCGCTCCCTGGTCGCGCCGACGCGCTCGGCCACCAGCGGCCCGGCCGCCTCGGCGCCGCCCGCCGCTTCGATCTCCTGGAACCACGCCCAGGCGCCCTCGGCCAGGTCGGCGGTGCGCCGCTCGACGTACCAGGAGCCGCCCGCCGGGTCGATCACCCTGCCGGCTCCCGACTCGTCCAGCAGCAGCGCCTGCGTGTTGCGGGCGATCCGGCGGGAGAAGGCGTCGGGTGGCCCGAGGCGGGCGTCGAACGGCTGGACGGTCACCGCGTCGGCCCCGCCGACCCCGGCGGCGAAGCAGGCCACGGTGGTGCGGAGCATGTTCACGTAGGGGTCGCGTGCCGTCATCATGGCGGAGCCGGTCACCGCGTGCTGGCGCTGCTCCCGCGCCTCCCGGGCGCCGCACACCTCTGCAACCCTGGCCCACAGCCTGCGCGCGGCGCGGAGCTTGGCGACGGTGGCGAACTGGTCGTCGGTGGCCGCGTAGCGGAACTCCAGCTGCCCGAACGCCTCCTCGACGCCGAGCCCGGCCTCGGTGAGGGCGCGCAGGTGGCCGACGGCCAGCGCGATCGAGCAGCCCAGTTCCTCGGCGTCGCTCCCGCCCGCGTCGTGGTAAGGCGTGGCGTCCACGGTGATCGCGCGCAGCCCGGGGAACTCGGCCGCGCACCGCAGCGCCAGCCGCACGGCGGCCTCCCGCCCGCTGCCCGTGCCGGCTCCGAGGTTGCCGGTGAGCGGGGTGCCCCGCTCGGCGGCCAGCGCGAACAGCCCCCGCGCGGCCTCGTCGGTGCGGGGACCCGCGTCGAGGACGATCGGCGCGAGGTCGAGGTAGACGTCCTCCAGCACCCGGCCCAGCTCGCCCACCGGGATCGCGCCGTCGCCGACGACGAGCCAGAGCGAGGTGACGCCGTTCTCCAGGTCGGCCAGCACGGCCTCCGGATCCGGCACCGCGTGCCGCTGCCGCACGTCCCAGCCGGTGGCGGCGCGCGCGGCACGGTCGAACGGCGCAGCGGCGGGCAGGTCGCCCGCGTCGTAGAGCGGCGCGAGCGTCACCCCGTCGTAGGTCGGGCTGGACAGCGCCTCCTCCGGCGAGGCGGCCTCGACCCCGGATCTGCGCAGCACGTCGAGCGCGAGTGCCCGCCAGTCGTCGCGCGTGGTCGTGGGGAAACCCGCTGCCAGTCTCATGTGTCGGATAGTAGGCGGAGCCCTCGGGCGGAGATTACGCAGGGGTCCCCAACGCGGACCGCCCGCGAGCGGCGGGCGGCGGTCAGCGCTGTGGCGCCTCCCAGGTCAGCCGCCAGGTGACGGGGCCCACGACGCCGTCGTCGTCGATGCCCTGCTGGCGCTGGAAGCGGCGGCACACGTCGCGCGACTCGCTCCCGTAGGCGCCGTCGGCGGCGAGCTCCCAGCCGCGCTCCCGCATCCGCCGCTGCCAGGCGCGCACGTCGTCACCGCGCGTCACCGGAGGGAACTTGAGCAGCCGTCCGGGGAACGGCGGCGCCGTGCCCCCATCGCCGTTCCCGTCACCGTTCCCGCCGCCGGGCCGGGGCGCGCCGCGCCTGACCCAGGCGTACAGCGGCTCCCCGGGGCAGTCGGTGGAGAAGCCGTCGCGGTGCCCCTTGATCTCCCGGCCCGCGTCGCCGCGCTCGCGCGCGTGCTCGATCGCGTCGAGGATGGCGTGCAGCAGGCCGTCGGTCGGCTGCACCAGCCCCGCGTTCCCGACCAGCCCGAGCACGGCGTAGTGCCCCGAGTTGAGGCCCGCGCCGTTGGCCGCGGGCAGATTGTGCAGCCCGCGCCCCTCGAACACCTTGCGGTGCGGGCAGGCCACGAACGAGTATCCGATGTCCATCCAGCCGTTGCCGTCCATGTGGTGGCGCTGGATCGACTGCACGAGCGAGACGCACCCGGCGTGGTCGCCGACGATGCCGGGCTCGACCCTGCCGCCCGTGTAGTGGACCTTCACTCCCCTGGTGGAGGCGAGCCGCGTGTAGTCGCCGCGGGGAGCACGGGCGCGCCAGTCACGCCGTGCCACGAGGTCAATGGCCACGTTCTGCTTCTCCAGAGGTCCGAAAACAGGACCACCGAGCGTAACGCGGCCTATGTGGATGGGTTGGCCATTTCCGGATTATTGGCCTATGGCCTGATGACCCGCTTGTCCGTGATGATCGCCGTGATCAGCTCGTGCGGGGTCACGTCGAACGCCGGGTTCACCGCGCCGGTCCCCTCGGGCGCCAGCCGCACGCCGCGGATCGCGACGACCTCCTCGGCGCCCCGGTCCTCGATCTCGATCTGGTCGCCGGCCGGCGTGGCGAAGTCGATCGTCGTCTCGGGCGCGACCACCATGAACGGCACCCGCGCCCGCTCCGCGCCGAGCGCCAGCGCGTACGAGCCGATCTTGTTGGCGGTGTCGCCGTTGGCGGCGATGCGGTCGGCGCCGATGAGCACCGCGTCGATGCCGCCCCTCGACAGCAGGTACGGCCCGGCGCCGTCGGTGACGAGGCGGTGGCCGGCGCCCATCCTGCCCAGCTCCCAGCAGGTCAGCCGGGCACCCTGGAGCAGCGGCCGGGTCTCCAGGACGAGCACCTCGGCCAGCCGTCCCCGTTCGTGCAGGGTCTGGACGACGCCGAGCGCGGTGCCCCGCTCGACGGCGGCCAGCCCGCCGGTGTTGCAGACCGTCATGATGCGCAACAGCTCGCCGCTCTCGGCGGGCGCGAGCAGGTCGGCGCCGCGCTCGCCCATCGCCCGGCAGGCCGCGATGTCCTCGTCGCGGATGCGCAGCGCGGCCCTGAGGACGGCCTCACGCCCGTGGGGCACCCAGACGGCGGCCTGGTCGACGCCCCACGCCAGGTTCACGGCCGTGGGCCTGGCGGCCCGCAGCCGGGCGATGGCGTCCTGGTCGTCCCCCGCCAGCACGACGCCG
>NZ_QNFZ01000123.1 GCF_003313395.1 Nonomuraea lactucae
CAGACGGGCTGGCCGGGCTGTCCGGGAGTGTTGCGCGCGATACGGAAACCGCCACCGTCGGCGATCCGCACGTAGTCGCCGCGGTTGTCGCCGTCCAACTCCATGATGTCGGTGCGGCCCTCAGGCGTGGTCATGCCGGTGGCGATCACGCCCAGCGCCCGCCAGCCGGGCCCGGCCTTGGACTGGTCCGGCTCGGAGCTGCACGGCGGCAGGCTCCCCGGCACGCCCGGCAGTGAACCAGTGGAGACCGGAGCCGCGAGCCAGCCCTTCTGCTCCACGTCGACTATCGCGTCATAGAAGGCGTCGGCCATCTTGAGGTAGCCGCTGTCGCCCGGATGCGCCGGCTGGGACAGGTCGGCCGTGGTGACCTCGCTCATGTCGACCAGCTGCACATGCTTGCCCTGGTTCCGGCGCTGCTTGACGATCGCGGGGATCCGAGCGTTGTAGGCGTCGATCCGCGGCTGCAACCCGTCCTTGGTGGCCGGCACCAACGTGGCCACCAGCACCGTGGCGTCCGGAGCGTCGCTGAGCACCTGGTCGATCAGGCCGCCCAGCCGCTCCGGCGCCGTCGGCAGTTGGTAGTCCTGGTTCATGTCGTTGGTGCCGGCGTGCAGCGTCACCACGTTCGGACGGTACGCGGGTACCGAGCAGTCCGCCGCGTCATTCTGGATCTGGTCGATCCGCCAGCCGGAATGACCCTCGTGATCGGTGTCCGCGAACGAGCCGTCCTCCATGGTCCCCACGAAATCGACCTCGCGGCCGAACCCCTTCAGGCGGTCGTACACCCGCGCCCGGTACCCCTCGTTGGTGGAACTGCCGACACCCTGAGTGATCGAGTCACCCAGCGGCATCAACCGCACCTTGGCGACGGTCACCGAGAGGCCGAGCTCACGCGCCTTGCGGAGGACGTAGTCCAAGGCGGGCGCGGCATACTCGCCCAGCTTGGTACCGATGGAGACCAATGCGGGTTTGACCGTGCTGCCGAACCAGCCATAGCTCTTCTTCGACAGGTCGATGATGGACCGGGCGACGGCTATCAGCACATTGCGCAGGTTGCCGCTCACCCACGGTTTGACGTAGGCCTCCCAGACGCTGTTACCGATCACGCCCAGAATGAAGGCCGCGAAGGCCGCGAGCACGACTTCCTTGGTGGACGGCGCGCTGCCGGGCACGAGCGCGTAACCGACCAGGAGGGTGGTGACGGCCTGTACGCCGGCGGACAGGTTCGAGCACCACAGCACGGCCAGCGGGGGTGCCCCGCTGAACCATGGAATGCACATCGCGTAGGTCAGGAAACGCGCGGCGTATCCGGACACCATCGTGATGATGGTCCGCACCCACAACGCCAGCTCGGCATGAACGTCGTCCTCCAGGATGACGAAGGTCACCCCGTCGGATCGCGCCTCGAGTGTGCCGTCGAAATCGTAGCCGTCGAACGAGAATCCAGGGTCTGGGAACTCATCGTTCGACGCCTCGTACACCCGGTTGATGGCCTCGCTCAGGGGAAGTTCGTCCTGGTGCTGTTCCTCCACGGCCGCGTGGAGCGCGTCCGCGTCCACGTCGTCGAAGGTGAACTCGATCAGCAGATCGCCGTCGGCGACGTTCAGCGTCGACCCGGCGGCCTTGGCCTCCGCCCCGCACCGGATGCCCACGCTCCCGGACATGGTCACGGCGGCTCTGGAGGACTTGGTCAGGCCGCAGGCGGACTGCGCCTGGGCGGGGATCTTGGTAAGGCCCAGGGTCAGGACGATCACCATCCCGATCGCGACCAGGCGGTGGAAGTATCGGGCACTTCTCATGGGCGGGCCTCAGGTGGCACGTGGACTCACTCCCATCGAACGGAGCGGGATGCCCGCGGCCTCACCGGACCCGTCAGACCTCCACCCGCACGGCTCGACTCGACGGTCCGCGCGACGTCGCAGGTAGTCGACGCCCCGGGTCGCACGCCCGAGCACCTCCGCATTGCGGTGATGAGAGTAGGAGAGCTCGCCCCTCTTCCACGGAACGCGAAATGACCATGGAGGGAACGGCGCTTTGCGAGTCGGATTGGATTCCCGCCGGGGCTACCCGCCCGGGCCGGCCATGCCGTCCGCCGCCAGCCGGTCGAGGACGTCGCCCATGTACGTGAGGGCCTGGCGGTCGCTGATCTGGTTCCCCGGTGTGGGCGGGTGGGAGCCGTACCGGCTGGCGGAGACTCTGTCGGCGGCGGTGACGACGAGGGTCCGGGCGGCCATGGCGCCGAAGTCGTTTCTCGTCTCCAGGTACGCGAGCATGCGCGCGGCCTCGTCGTGACGGTCCAGCGCCGCCATCATGTTGATGAACTCGATGCAGACGACGCTGGCGGCGATCACGTTGTCGGTGGCGACGAGCTCGTCGATGAAGGCACGGAGAATCCGGAACGCGCGCCGCCGGTGGCCGCGGCGGAACGCCGTCTGCGCCTGGACGGCCTTGCTGGCCGAGAGTGAGCCTTCAGGGACGTCGAAGGTGGCCGCCTCGTCGAAGTATCGCTCAGCGTCGTGGGGCCGTCCCTGGAACGAGGCCGAATAGCCGAGGGTCTGCAGTGCCCAGTGCCGGAGCGTGGGCGGGCCCTGCGAGCGGTACCGATCGGCCATGGCCGAGACGGTCCGGTCGACCTGGTCGAAATGGCCGATGCCGAGCAGCGTCCCGGCCGAGTTCATCTCGAGGAACGCCGCCGTGGACGGCTCGCCCTGGCTGCGCAGGTCGGCGGCGGCCACCGGGAGCCACCGGCTCAGGGCCTGGCCGTCCCCGCGGACGTACGCGCGAGCGTAGCGGCTCAGCGGCCGGTCGGGCCGGCCGACGCGGTCCGCCAGGTCGTCGTAGCCGGCGGGGTTGCCGTTCTGGGTGTAGCGCTCGGCCGCCCACAGAAGCCAGAAGGCCCGCAGGTCCTCCTCGTCCGGCGGGACGATGGCGAGGATCCGCTCGGCCCAGTCGCCGATCTCCTGCTGGCCGCGGAGCGTGAGCTCGGTCGCCACCGGCCGGACCAGCGCGCCGGCCAGCCGCGGATCGCCGGCCGAACACGCCCACGTGACCGCCGCGCGCAGGTTCGGCCAGAGCTCGCGCAGGCGGGCGACCCCCTCGATCTCGCCAGGACCGGCCAGGAGCTCACCGACGCGGGTGACCTCGCGCAGGCACCAGCGCGCGTGCCGTTCGGCGGCCAGGTCCACGCGGCCCTGTTCGCGCAGGTGTGCGGCGGCGAACTGGCGCATCGGCTCGAGCAGCCGGAAGCGGGAACCGAACGGGCCGGGCTCGACGGTCACCATGGACCGGTCGACCAGGGCGCTCAGAACGCCGTCGACCTCGTCGGGGCCGCGCGTCGAGCCGTCGGCGACCGCCTCCACCGCGTCGAGCCGGAACGGTCCGTTGAACACCGACAGGCACTGCAGCAACGCCTGCTCGGGAGACGTGAGCAGGTCGTAGGACCATTGGATCGCGGCGCGCAGGCTGCGATGCCTCGGTGCGCCGGTCCGGCGGATGCCGGTCGCCCTGAAGTGATCGTGGACCCGGGCCAGCAGTTCGGCCGGATGGTGGCTGCGAACGCGGGCGGCGGCCAGCTCGATCGCCAGCGGTACGCCGTCGAGCCGGCGGCAGAGTTCGGCGACGTCGTCCCGGTGCGCGTCACGCTCGTAGGTCCGGTCGGCGGCGAGCGCGCGGACATGGAACAGTTCGGCGCCCGCGGCGGGATCCAGCGGGCCGACGACGAGCACCTGCTCGCCGTCGACGTCGAGGCGCTCCCGGGACGTGGCCAGCACGCGGACATGGGCGCAGCCCAGGGCGACGGCCTGGACGAGCCGCGCCGCACCGTCGAGGACGTGCTCGCAGTTGTCGACGAGCAGCAGCGCGGGACGGGATCCCAGAGCGGTGACGATCGACTCGGTGAGGCTCCGCCCGGCCCGCTGCGCGACCCCGAGCGCGTCGGCCACCGCGCGCGGCACATCGCTGGACGAGGTCATCTCGGCCAGCTCGACGAACCAGGCACGCCATCCGCGATCGGCGGCCACGCGACGCCCCGCCTCCAGGGCCAGCCGCGTCTTGCCGATCCCGCCCTGCCCCACCAGGGTGACCACCGTCGACCCGGTGATCACGTCGTCGACGGTCCGGAGGGCGTCGTCCCGGCCGATGAGAGGACTCAGGCGGCGCGGCAGGTTGCCGTCCTGCCCGCCTGGCGCCGACGCCGACGCCGACGCTGGCGCTGGCGCGGACGCAGACGGCGACGCCGACGCTGGCGCTGGCCCTGACACGGACGCGTCAGGCTCGAGCAGCCGCTCGTCCTCACGGAGGATCAGCGATTCCAGCTCCCGCAGGCGCGGTCCGGGTTCGATCCCGAGCTGCTCGACGAGGTGGCTCCGGGCCTGCCGGTACGCCGCCAGAGCATCGCCCCGGCGTCCGGTGCGGGCGAGCGCGGTCATCAGCAAGGCCCAGAGCCCCTCCCGGTAGGGATGACGCCCGACCAGCTCGGTCAACGCGGCGATGGACGCGTGCGGGTCGGAGTCCACCCTGCGGGCGAGGTCGACCTCGACCGCGCCGAGCCATTGCTCCGTGAGGCCGTCCACCATCGCGGCGAGGCCCGGGGCGTCCACGCCCGCCAGCGGGATTCCCGTCCACTCCGTGAGGGCCGCGCCGACGTCACCGTCGCGGAGGTGCCGCCGGAAGCGTGCGACGTCGACCGCGTCGGGCGTCACGTCGAGGCGGTACGCGGCGCCGACCCGGCTGATGGCGTCGGACCCCAGTCCTTTGCGCAACCGGGCGATGTGCCACTGCAGGGTCTTCGCCACGGTCCGCGGCGGCGCGTCGCCCCACACCAGCTCGATGAGGCGGGTGACCGGGACGGAGGAGCCGGGCGTCATCGCCAGGGCGCCCAGCAGTGCCTGGGTCCTGCCCGACCCGACGTCGATCGGCCGCCCGTCGTCGGTCTCGGCACCGACGCCGCCGAACACCCGGATCCGGACCACAGGCTGCTCCCGAACCTCGATCTCAGCCGAGCCTGCCACGGCCCGGCCACGCGGGCGACGCGGCGGCGGGACGCCCCCAACCGCGAGCACACCGCCCGCCCACCACCGGCACACCGGGCTCGGCCACGGTGGGAGTCACCGTGAGAGTCACCGTGGGAGTCACCGTGGAAATCACGGTGGAAATCACGGTGGGAGTGCGGCCGGCGGCGCTGTCGCAGCCAGCGGGCCGGACCGAGCCCTCGTTCGGACGACATCGGACCATAGGAGTCAGGGTATGCGCAGGCGGACAACGGCACGAGCCGTCGGTGTCCTTTTCATCATCGCGACGGCCGCGGGCGTGCTGAGCGTGGTGCTTCTCGGGCAGCCGGGCACAGAACTCCCACGAGAGGCCGTGATACAGGGCGCTCGGACCACGACGACCGGTGCGCTCATGGTAGTGATCATGGCCGCCGCCATCGCGATGATCCCTCCGTTGATCTTTCCCGTGCTGAAGGAGCACGGCGAGTCGCCGGCGCTGGGGTACGTCGTCTTCAGGACGCTCGAAGTCGTCCTCGTGCTTCCCGGCGCCATCGGTCCGCTCATGGTGGTGGCCGTCAACCGGGACCCGTCGAACGTCGACGCGCGCCTCCAGGCGGCGTACTCGTGGTCGCAGACCTACGACGCCTGGGGATATCCCACGAGTTCGATCTTCTTCTGCCTGAGCGTCCTGCTGCTCAACTGGGTGCTCTACCGGTCAAGGCTCGTTCCCCGGCTGATCTCGGCCTGGGCGCTGATCGCGGTGGTGCCCTACCTGGCCGACGGCCTCCTCGTCATGTTCGGCGTGCTCGGCCTCTCCTCACCGCTGCACACCGTCCTCATCGTGCCGCTGATGGTGAACGAGATGGTTCTCGCGCTCTGGCTGCTCATCAGGGGCTTCGACCCCGCCACGCCACCCGCCGGCGCGAGAGGGAATGAAATGCCTATAAAGGCATATTAGTCACAGGCGTATCTGGCGCAGGCCCACCTCCTATGCGGAGCTGAAAGCGTAGAATGAGGGCCATTGGGCCTCAAGCAGTGAGGAGGGCCGCTTGAGCCTTGGTCAGGATACGTTCCCCTCGCAGTCCGGATACCGATCCCTGTCGCGGCGCGGCCTCATCGCGACGACCGCCGGACATATTCTCGAATGGTTCGACTGGCACATCTATGCGATCTTCTCTATATTCTTCGCCCCGCAGTTCTTCCCCCCGAGCAACGCGGGCGCGGCGCATCTCCAGGCGCTGCTGATCTTCACCGTCGGTTTCTTCTTCCGGCCCCTCGGCGCGGTGGTGCTGGGGGGCTTCACCGACCGGCACGGCCGACGGAAAGGGCTTACCCTTTCGGTGCTCATCATTGCGAGCGGGAGCACCGCAATTGCGATATGCCCGACTTATCAGGAAATCGGGATGCTGGCTCCGGTCATTCTGCTCGCCGCCAGGATGGCTCAGGGATTCTCGACCGGAGGAGAATTCGCCGCCGCGTCCATCTATCTCGCCGAGGTGGCCCCGCCGGGACGCCGCGGTTTCTACTCCAGCTTCATCTACGTCACCGGGACGATGGCCTTACTCGCGGCGACGCTCCTCGCCGAGCTGCTGGTCGGGCTGTTCGGCGAGGAGGGAGTGACCGAGTGGGCTTGGCGCGTGCCGTTCGCGATCGGCGCCCTGCTCGGCTTCTACGGACTCCACCTGCGGCGCTCGCTGCGGGAGACCGGCCCCTACCTGAGCGACAGAGACCTGCGGGTGCGCCGCCCCACCTGGGAGATGCTGCGCCGCCACCCCGTCAGCGGGCTGCGCGTGGTCGGGTTCACCGTCGGCGCGACGGCGGTCTACTACACCTTCGTCGTCCACCTGCCGACCTACGCGCAGAAGGTCTACGGCATATCGCCCGGCTCCGCGCTGTGGGCGTCCATCGTCGCGCAGTTGACCATGATCGCGGCGCTCCCGGTCTTCGGACTGCTGTCCGACCGGTTCGGCCGCAAGCCGCTGCTGATCGCCTTCGCCGCGGGCTATGTGGTCCTCACGGTGCCGCTCTTCGCCCTGCTCAACTCCTCGGTCTGGTCGCTGCTCGCGGTCATGAGCACCGGGCTGGTGCTGTTCGCCTGCTACGCGGCGATAGCCCCGGCGGCGATGGCTGAGCTGTTCCCGACGCAGGTACGTTCGGTCGGGCTGGGCATGCCCTACGCGCTCACCGTCGCGGTTTTCGGCGGGACCGCTCCATACCTGGTGGAGACGCTGACCAGGAACGACCGCGCCGACCTGTTCCCCTGGTACGTGTCCGCGCTGTGCCTGGTGAGCCTCGTGGTCTACCTCACCGCGCGGGAGACCAAGGCGATCGACCTGGAGGAATGCTGAGCGGGATGAGGGGGCGGCGCGGAGCGCTGCTGGGCGTCGCGACCGCCCTGCTCACGATTCCCATCGGCGTGGCGGTCAACCAGGTGCTGAACGAGGGCACCTGGAGCCTGCCGTGGATCGGCGTCGCCCTGCTGTCGGTGATCGTGGCGTCGGTGGCCGATCGCCGCTGGATCGCGGACGCCAGACGGGAGGACGGGCCCGCCGCTCCGGCCCGCCGATGGCCGCGCCCCGACTTCGGCCGGCAGTACGCCCAGTACGTGTTGAGCAGCTTGCGGTTCATCGACCAGAAGGGGCTGCCCACCGTCGGCTTCCACACTCCGGAGCTGGACGAGGTCTTCGTCGAGGTGCACCTGGCCAGGCGTGCGCCGCACGACGTGTCGAGCGACCCGCTGGCGGATCTCCCGGGCGACGTGACCGAGCGGCTGTCCCTCGGCGACTTCCTCGACCGGCCGGAGCCCGCGATCCTGGCGGTGACCGGGGCGGCGGGCAGCGGGAAGACGACCCTGCTGCGGCGCACCGCGCGCGACATCTCCAGCTCGCCGAAGGGCCGTCGCCGCAGGGTCGCGGTCCTGCTCAACCTGCGGGAGCACGTCGATGCCGTCGTGCGGGACCCGCGCGTGCCGCTCCCCGAGGTGGCGCGCGCCACGCTGGGCCGACTCGGCGCCACGGAGCCCCCCACCTGGCTGGAGCGGCAGTTCACCGAGGGGGCGTGCGTGGTCCTGTTGGACGGGCTCGACGAGATCGCGAGGGACGAGGATCGGCGGAAGATCTCCGGCTGGGTGGAGGACCAGATCGCGCACCACCCCGGCAACGACTATGTGATCACCTCCCGCCCGTACGGCTACCGCACCGCGCCGGTGCAGGGGGCCCTCGTGCTCCAGGTGCGGCGGCTCACCGACGAGCAGGTCGAACGGTTCGTCCGGAGCTGGTATCTCGCGGTGGAGCGCCGCAGCACCGGCGAGCGCGACGACGACGTGCGGTCCAGGGCCGCGGCCGAGTCCGCCGACCTGCTCAGCAGGCTCCGCGCCAACCCCGGTCTCTACGACCTCACCGCCAACCCGCTGCTGCTGACCATGATCGCCAACGTGCACCGGTTCCGCGGCGCGCTGCCGGGGAGCCGGACCGACCTGTACCGGGACATCTGCGAGGTGATGCTCTGGCGCCGGCACGAGGCCAAGGACCTCGCTCACGAGCTCAAGGGTGAGGACAAGGAGACCGTCGTGCGGGTGCTGGCCTATGCCATGATGGAGCGCCAGGTGCGCGACCTGCCGCGCGGCGAGATCGTTCCGCTGGTCGCACCGGTCCTGGAGCGGCTGGCCACGCCCGTCCCGCCCGACCGCTTCCTCGACGACGTGGGCGCGAGCGGCCTGCTGATCGAGAAGGAGCCGGGCCTGCACTCCTTCGTGCACCACACCTTCCAGGAGTACCTGGCCGCCGAGCACATCCACGACCACCGGCTCGTCGGCGTGCTCGCCGACGCCGTGGACGACGTCTGGTGGCGGGACACGACGCTGCTCTACTCCTCCCGGGCCGACGCCGACGCGGTCATCGCCGCGGCGCTCGAATCCGGCACGGTCAGCGCCCTCACCCTGGCCCTGGACTGCGTCGAGCAGCGCGCCGACGTGGCCCCTGAGCTGCGGCGGCGGCTCACCGACGTGCTGACCGGCGGTCCGCGCGACGACATCGACCCCGAACGGCGCCGGCTGCACACCCGGGTGGTACTCACCCGGCACCTGCATCGCCTCGCCCCGGTGGCGGGCGACGGTCTCCTGTGCGTCCAGCCGATCAGCGCGCTGATCTACCGGCTGTTCCAGCGCGATGTCGCGGATTCGGGCGTCGACCGCACTCCGGGCACGCCGCTGCCGGCCGACCCAGACGCGCCCGTGGCGGGAATCCGCGCCGAGGACGCCGCCGCTCTGGTCCGCTGGGTCAACGACCTCCTCGGCGAGGACCTCTACCGCCTGCCCACCCAGGAGGAGATGCGCGACGCCGCCGCCCGCAAGCTGATCGCGGCGGACGTGCGGAGCGTGTGGACGCACAGCGACCTCGGACCGCGGCGCAGGTGGACCCTGACGGAGACCGGGGAGACCGGCGCCACCCCGTTCAGCGAACGAATCGTGATCGCACGGGTCTGACGGAAGGAGGTGGGACCGGGTGCTGATGCGGCGAGTCGTCCCCTCGGGGTGGCGCTACCGCAGGTCCCTGCTGAGCAGCCTGCGCTTCATCGATCTCAAGGGCCTGGCCACCATCGGCTTCCACACCCCCCGGCTGGACGATGTCTACGTCGACGTGAGCCTCGCGTACGGCACGCCCGACCAGATCTCCCAGGGCGTGCTGGCGTGCCCTCCGTCCGGAACGGCCGAGCGCCACTCGATCCGGGACCTGCTGGACCGGCGGGAGCCCGCCGTGCTGGCGATCGTCGGCGGTCCGGGCAGCGGCAAGACCACGTTGCTCTGCCACACGGCCCGGCGCATCTGCCAGGCCCGCCTGGGCCGGCGGCGGCGTGCCGTACCGATGGTCCTGTACCTGCGCGACCACGTGCGGGCGATCGTCTCGCGCCCGGCCGCGGCGCTGTCCGGTCTGGCGTGTGAGGCCATCGGGGACGCCGAGCCCGCCGGGTGGCTGGAGCAGCGGCTGCACGCCGGAGACTGCGTGGTGATGCTGGACGGCCTCGACGAGGTGGCTCGCCAGGAGGACCGCGAACGTGTCGCCGCGTGGGTGGAGTGCCAGATCGCCCGCTACCCGCGCAACGACTACGTGATCACCTCACGCCCCCACGGATACCTCGCCACGCCGATCGCCGGGGCGGCACTGCTCCAGGTCCGAGGCTTCACCCGCGAGCAGGTGGCGCGCTTCGTCAGGGGCTGGTACCTGGTGGTCGAGACGCACAGCGCGGGGGGCGCCGGGGCGGAGGCCGGGCAGCGCGCCGAGGCGGCGGCCGCCGACCTGCTCGACCGGACCGACCGTACCCCTGCGCTGCACGATCTGACCGGCAACCCGCTGCTGCTGACAATGATCGCCAACGCGCACCGCTACCGGGGAGCGCTGCCGGGCAGCCGGGCGCGTCTGTACGGCGAGATCTGCCAGGTCATCCTCTGGCGTCGGCACGAGGCCAAGAAGCTCCCGCTGGAGCTGGGCGGGGACGAGAAGGAGGTGCTGCTGCGCAGGCTGGCGTCGGTGATGATGGCAAGGAGAGTGCGCGACCTTTCCCGTGCCGAGGTCGTCGCCGAGCTCGAACCGGTGATCCGCCGCTTCTCCACGCGGATGACCGTGCCGGACTTCCTGGCCGACGTGGGGTCCAACGGGCTGCTGATGGAGCGGGAGAACGGCCTCTACTCCTTCGTGCACCACACGTTCCAGGAATATCTGGCCGCCGCGCACATCCGCGACAAGGGGCATCCCGGCATCCTGGCCGACGCGGTGGACGACCTGTGGTGGCGGGAGACGACGTTGCTGTACGCGGCGCGGGCCGACACCGACCCGATCGTGCGGGCCTGCCTGGCCTCGCGCAGCGTCACCGCGCTGTCCCTCGCCTTCGACTGCGCGGAGCAGGGCGGCCAGCTCGCCCCCGAGCTGCGGGAACGCCTGGACGAGCTGCTCGGCTCCGCGTTCGCCCGGGACGCGGACCCGCGTCTTCGCCGCCTGCTCGCGGCCGTTCTCGCCACCCGGCACCTGCGTTCCCTGATCGCCACCGGCGGCGGCGGGCGGGTCTGCGCCAGCCCCATCCCCCACGGCATCTACTGGCTCTACCGGCAGGACACCGGGTGCCCACCTCCGGACGGCCCGCCGTCGCTCCGGTCCGTCCCCGACGAGCGCGACCGGGACATCCCCGTGGCCGGGGTTCGGGGCGCCGACGCCCTCGGCTTCGCGAACTGGATCAACGGCGTCACCGGGACCGAGACGGGCTACCGGCTTCCGAGCCACGAGGAGATGGAGGACCCGGCGGTCCGCCGCGCGCTCGACGTCCGCGCTCCGAAGGGCACCGCCTGGAGCGCGTGGCTGATGCCGGAGAACACACCGCGGCCCGGGCCGGAACGGCGAAGGCCGCCGCATGTCCTGTGGACGCCGGCCGGCGCGAGCCACCCGCACCGGATCGACCCCGTGACCCTGGCGCGGCACGTCTACGACGACGTCGCACGCTCGACCCCGACCCTGATCCGGATGCTGCTGCTGCGGGCGATCGTGACGGTCCGCGCCCTGGCGCACGGCCTGGACCTGGTTCCCGTCCTCGACATCGCCCTGGACCAGGTCCTCGACTACGCCTTCGACCTCGGCCGCACGGTGGACCACGTGGGCCGGCTCGACGAGAACTTCCCCCTCGGCCGCATCAGGGCCGTCATCAGCGACCTCAACCAGGCGCTGAACGAATCGCCGGACCGCGCCCGCGACCTGGCCGCCGCCCTGGACCACGACCTCAACCGCGCCGTCCCCGGCCCGGTGGAGCCGCTGGACCTGGTGCTCGGCGTCGGCTTCCAGCCCGTCATCGACGACGCTCTCGCGCGCAACCGGGCCTTCAACCGGGCTCTGGAACATGTGATGGGAAGCCTGTTGTCGTTGACGCTCTCCCGTGTCCTGCGCCACGACACTCCCGCGGCGCGGTGGCTCCCCGAGTTCGCGCGCGAACTCGTCCAGCAGGCCATGATCTCCCCGCCCGCGTTCACCCCCTCCCCTGACCTCCTGCCGCACCAGGCACGGCACGCCGGACGCGAACTCCTGGAGCTGCGCGCGCCCGCGTCGCCGTGGCTCGCCCAGGTCGCCGGCGGCCTGGCGGAGACCGCCTGGGTGTTCGAGCGGCGGTGCCCGCGCCGTGAGACGGCGACAGCCGTACGGCTGGCGGCGCTGTGCCTGGCCGCCGAGGCCGACGCCCACGCCGGCGGCAGCCTCAGCCGGACCTTCCACGAGATCGCGGCCGGTGTCACGCTGCTGGAACGGCGCGCCACAGGCCAGTCCCCCCCGACCGAGACCATCGTCCTCGCCACTGGCTGAGGGGGCGGTTCATCCGTCGGACCGGTCCTGCCATCGGCGGACCAGTCGCCACTCCTCGTCGATGATCATCGTGGCCCGGCCGCCGGTCTCGCACGCGGGCCGGCCAGGGTCCCCCGTGGCGGCGAAACGGATCCAGGCGCCGTGCGTGCGCGGCGCGAGGTCCGGCGGTGGGTCGTCCCGTCCGAGCAGCGCCCGGGGGCCGCGCAGGGCTGGGATCCGGGTCTGGTGGAAGACGAACGGCAGCTCCACGCAGTGGCACGCGCCGAGTCGGCCGTCGAAGCGGCCGAGCGCCAGCGGAACTCGTACGCGTATGTCCGGCCCGGCGCCCGCTCGGCGTGAGCGTCCGCCAGCCGGACGCCGCCCTCGGCGAAGACGCCGGTCATGAGGTCGGCGAGGAGCTCACCCGCCGACGCGTCGGGGCGGCGGGCCCGATAGGCGGCCACCACCGCGTCCGGGCGGCGGGCCCGATAGGCGGCCACCAGCGCGTCGGGGTCGG
>NZ_QNFZ01000126.1 GCF_003313395.1 Nonomuraea lactucae
GGCGGGCGCGGGCCGGCGAGGTGGAGATCCCGGTCGTGTACGACGGCGCCGACCTGGCGGACGTGGCGGCCCTGTCCGGGCTCTCCGAGCGGGAGGTGGTCGCCGCGCACACCGGGACGCCGTGGACCGTGGCGTTCTGCGGGTTCGCTCCCGGGTTCGGCTACCTCGTCGGCGGCGACCCCCGGCTGGTCGTGCCCCGCCGGGCGGAGTCACGCGTACGGGTTCCTGCCGGGTCGGTGGCGCTCGCGGCCGAGTTCAGCGCCGTCTACCCGCGCGAGTCGCCCGGGGGCTGGCAGCTCATCGGGCGGACCCGCGTGGCGGTCTGGGACCTCGCCGCCGACCCGCCGGCACTGCTGCGCCCCGGCATCCGCGTCCGGTTCACAGAGGCGTCCCCCCAGCCCGCGGAAACGTCCGCGCGGTCTGCGGAGACGCCCGCGCGGTCTGCGGAAACGCCCGCGCGGTCTGCGGAAACCGCCCGCGGGCTCGCGGAGGCGGCGGTCCATGGGTGAGGCGCGCATGCTGGAGGTGCTGGCCCCCGGCCCCATGACCACGGTCCAGGACCTCGGCCGGCCGGGCCACGGCCACCTCGGCGTGGGGCCCTCGGGCGCGGCCGACCGGGGCTCGCTCCGGCTGGCCAACCGGCTGCTGGCCAACCCCGAGGGCGCCGCCGCCCTGGAGGTCACGTTCGGCGGGCTGAGGGTGACCGCGCGCGGCGACCTGCTCATCGCCCTCTCCGGCGCCCCCTGCCCGGCCACGGTCACCGGAGCGGACGGCAGGAAGCGGCAGCTCGGCCACAACGCCGTCGAGCGGTTCCCCGACGGCGCCACGCTCAGGCTCGGCGCGCCAGGGCGGGGCCTGCGCACCTACCTGGCCGTGCGGGGCGGCCTCGACCTGCCGCCGGTGCTCGGTTCCCTGGCCACCGACACGCTGGCCGGACTCGGCCCGCCGCGCCCGGCGCCGGGTTCGCTGCTGCCGGTCGGGCCGCCTCCCGAACGGTTCCCGGCCGTGGACCACGCGCCTGTCGCCGACCCGGCCTGCGGCGACCTCCTCCTGCACCTGCTCGCCGGACCGCGCGACGACTGGTTCGTACCTGAGGCGCTGGAGAGCCTGTGCGCGGAGCCGTACCAGGTGACCGCCGAGAGCAACCGCGTGGGCATGCGGCTGCGCGGCCCGGTCCTGGAGCGGGCGCGGGAAGGGGAACTGCCCAGCGAGGGTATGGTCCCCGGTGCCCTGCAGGTGCCGCCTTCGGGGCAGCCCACGCTCTTCCTGGCCGACCACCCGCTGACCGGCGGCTACCCGGTGATCGCGGTGGTCTGCGCCCGCGACGTCGACCGGGCCGCCCAGGCCCGCCCCGGACAACGGATCCGTTTCCGGATGATCTGAGAGAGAGGGATGGAGATGCAACTGCCTTCGGACCCGGCTCGGCTCACCCCCAGGCAGGCCCGCGCGCTCTTCCGCGAAGGGCTGAGGACGCCCACGTCAGGCTGGTCCGCCGGCTGGACGCAGGCCAACCTCATCGCCCTGCCGAAGGACCGCGCGTACGACTTCCTGCTGTTCGCGCAGCGCAACCCGCGGGCGTGCCCGGTGCTGGACGTCACCGAGCCCGGTGACGTCTCCGCCTCGATCTTCGACGGCGACCTGCGCACCGACCTGTGCGCCTACCGCGTGTACGAGCACGGCGAGCAGGTCGGGGAGTTGACGGACGTCGCCTCCCGCTGGCGCGACGACCTGGTCTGCTTCCTCGTCGGCTGCAGCTTCACCTTCGAGGCCGCGCTCCTGGAGGAGGGCGTGCCGGTGCGCCACATCGAGGCCGGGACCAACGTGCCCATGTACCGCACGGACCTGTCCTGCCGCCCCGCCGGGGAGCTGTCCGGGCCGATGGTGGTGTCGATGCGCCCGATCCCCGCCGAGCTCGTACCGGCCGCGGTCCGCGTCACCTCCCGCTATCCCGCCGTGCACGGCGCCCCCGTACACGTGGGCGATCCGGCGCGGCTCGGCATCGCCGACCTGGACAAGCCCGACTTCGGCGACCCCGTCGAGGTGCGGCCCGGCGAGCTGCCCGTCTTCTGGGCCTGCGGGGTGACGACCCAGGCGGCGGTCATGCGGTCACGCCCGCCGTTCGCCATCGGCCACGCCCCCGGCTTCATGGCCATCACCGACGTCCGCGACAGCGCGTACCTGGTGCCCTGACCGCACCAGGCACGCGCGGTCCGTCAGACGGAGCCATCAGAGGGAGCCGTCAGAGGGAGCCGTCAGAGGGAGCCGTTCTCCCACGGCCCCGTGATGGCGAAGGTGATGCCGGGCGACTGGATGTTGGCGAACAGCCAGCCGCCGTCCTTGGTGTCGAAGACCGACCCGCACCACTCGGAGCCCCGGTAGTCGCCGGGCGCCACGCTCTTGCCGCGCACGCCGCCGGCGGGAATGACGACCGCGTTCTCCGCGAACGGGAAGATCTCTCCGTCGGTGGTGAGCCCGTGCAGGTACTCCACGCCCGAGCCGTCCTCGCACAGCACGATGCCGCCGCGCGGGCTGACGCAGATGTTGTCGGGGTTGTTCAGCACGCTCGCGTTCGGCGAGGCGAACAGCACCCGCATGCTGCGGCCGGCGATGTCGTACTCGAACACCTGGCCCTGCCCGGTGGGGCCGCCGCTGGTGCTGACTATGTAGATCTTGCCCTCATGGTGCCAGGCGCCCTCCAGGCGGCGGAACGAGGCGCCGCCCTTGGCGATGCCCTGCTGGACGACACTGGTCTGATTCGGACCGGGGTCGGGGTCGTCGATGGCGACCCACCCGATCTCGGGGTAGGTGACGCCGGTGCCGTCCTCGTAGGTGGTGTACGCCGAGGAGCCGATCTTCATCATCTCCAGCACGCCGCCCCGCGCCAGGTCGCCCCTGACCTTGGGGCGGAAGCGGTAGAACCCGCTGGGGGTGGCGTCCTCGGTCTCGTACACCCAGCCGGTCTCCGGGTCCACGGCCACGGCCTCGTGCGAGAAGCGCCCCATCTCCTTGTACGGCCTGGCCTCGCTGACCCCGTCGTGCGGCACCTCGAAGACGTAGCCGTGCCGGTACTCGCCGTTGATCAGCGTGGTCTCCTCGCACGACAGCCAGCTGCCCCACGGCGTCGGCCCGCCCGCGCAGTTGCGGACGGTGCCGCCGAGGCTGGCCCAGCTGCTCAGGAACTTGCCCCTGCGGGTGTCGAAGATCAGCGACGTGGTCCCGCCGCCGGCGGCCGGGTCGTACGCCGGGTCGACGAACGCGCCCTTGAGGTCGCCCACCTCGTGGTTGCGCACGAGCACGGTCCAGTGGCCCTTGCCCGCACCGCCGGCGCCGCCCGCCTCGGTGCGCTCCTTGAGCGCGTGGCCGGGCCTGAACGCCGCCATGCCGTCGTGCGCGGGAGGGGTGCGGCGCCCGTCGGTCATCCGGTCGCCGGTCCAGCCGTGGGTCAGATACTCGAACCCGCGGGGCAGCTTGAGCAGCTCCAGCCCCGTGGTGTGGTCCTTCACCGGGTGGAGCGGCCCGTAGTCGGGGCTGAAGGCGCGCTTCACCATCGTGGACGCGTCCGCGGTGCGCGCGGACAGTGCCGCCAGCGGTCCGCTCGCCACGACCCCGAAGGTCGCGGCGGTCAGCCCGGTGCGCAGGAATCCTCGCCGGTCGATGTCGGTCATCTGTCAGGCTCCTCGCTCATGACGAGGGGCGCCTCTCGTTCGGACGCCCCCGCCAGCCACCCTCATCCCACCCGATGGCGACCCGAGGAAGCCGGAATGACGCGCGCATTACGTCCTCCGAAACGCGCACCTGGCTTTGGGGCGCGGAAGGCGACCCTGGCGGGACGCCGGTACCAGCTGGCAGAGCATCGTCGCCGCCGTGGCCATCAGCGCGAGGGTGAGGACGCCGGCGACGAAGCCGCTCTCCTTCGGGGAGCCGGTCGCCTGCGGATCGGCTGTGACGATGGCGGTGACCAGCGCGGTGCCCACGGCGCCGCCGATGGTGCGGATGTTGGCGTTCATGCCACTCACGGTGCCGGTCTGGGTGGCTGGTACAGCCTGCACGACGAGGCTGGTCAGCGTCGCGTAGGCCATGCCGAGCCCGATGCCGCCGCCGAGCCCCAGCACGCCGGAGAGGACGCCGATGGCCGTGGGGACACGGTTCGGTGGGAACTCGTCGCGGACGATACCGAAGGACAGCGGGAACACAGCGCCACCGCAGCCCTGCAGGACGCGGCCGACGAGCAGCACGGTGACGTTCGGGGCCAGGGCGGCGACGAGGCAGCCGAGGGCGAGTGTGCTGAGCGCGATGCGAAGCGCGCGGTCCTTGGCGACCAGATCCCCGATCTTGCCCAGGACGGGTGTGGCGACGGCCGCGGCGAGCAGATAGGCGATGAGGACCCAGGACACGGTTTCGTGGGTGGTGCCGAGCTGCTGTTGGATTGCGGACAGAACAGGGCTGACGAGAGTTTGCAGCATCGCGAACGCCGCCGCGCTCGTCGCGAGCAGCGCCAGCGTCCGCCGATCACGAGCTTTCTCGTTCGGGGGCATCATCGAGTCCTTGGTCAGGTCAGTCGAGGGAGGCGCCCCCGTCAAGGCCGGCTCCCTGTACCCGGTCCGGCGGCGATCCGGGGCAGCAGGTTCTCGGGGCGGACCGGGAGCTCCCTGATGCGAATCCCCGTAGCGTTATGGATCGCGTTGGTGATGGCCGCGGCGATGCCGACGATGCCGATCTCGCCCACCCCTCTGCCGGCGATGGGGCCGAGGTTCGTATCCTCCCCTGTCAGGAAGACGGCGTCGACGTGACGAACGTCGGCGTGGGCCGGCACGTGGTAGCCGGCCAGGTCCTGGGTGACGAACCCGCCGAACCGGGTGTCCGGCTCACCGGCTTCCATCAGCGCCATCCCCATCCCCATGACCATCGCGCCGACCACCTGTGATTTCGCCGTGACCGGGTTGATGATCCGGCCGGTCGCGAACACCCCGAGCATGCGGTCGACCTGGACTTCCCCGGTGTCCCGGTCGACCCGCACGGCCGCGAAGTGGGCACCGTAGGCGTGCCGGGAAACGGCCGGGGGCGCCATGTCCTCGCTGGTGTCAGCGCTGGCTTCGAGTCCCTCGTCGGGGACCGCGCCGGTCGCCGGGAGCCTTTTTCGCAGCTCGCGGCACGCGGACTCGATGGCCGCGCCCCAGGACGCGGTTCCCATCGAGCCACCCGCGAACGGCGCCGGACCCAGCGAGGCCCGGCCCATTTCCAGCCGTACGTCAGACCAGCCGAACCGCTCCGCGCCGATCCGCAGGCACGACACCAGGTTGCGGCTGGAGAAGGGCAGCCCCGACTCCGGATCGGTCTGGGGCTCGTTGAGCACTCTCAGTTCGATCGGGTCCATCCCGACCCGTGCGGCCAGCTCGTCCATGGCGGACTCCAGCGCGAACATGCCCGGAGCTTCCCCGGGTGCCCGGACCCACGCCGGCGTGGCGACGTCGAGCGGCAGGACGTGAGTGGTGGTGCGACAGTGCTCGGCGGCGTACATGAGGCGTGTGGCGCTGACTGTCTGGTCGGCGTATGTGGTCAGTCGCGACGTCTGCCCGGTAGTTTCGTGGATCACTGACGAGATGAGTCCGTCCGCGCTCGCACCGATCCTTATTCGCTGGTGCGAAGGGCCCCGGTAGGTCGTCAGGCTGGTGGACTGTTGCCGGTTGAGGGCGATCTTGACCGGACGGCCGACCAGCCGTGCGGCGAGCACCGCCAGCATGATCGGTGGCCTGGGAGCGGCCTTGGACCCGAATCCACCCCCCACGTGCTCGGCCACGACTTCGACATCCGAAGGCGCCAGGCCAAGAAGACCGGCCAATGTCACGGCCGCCCACGGCGGCCCCTGATCCGAGGCGTGCACCGTCAACCGGTCACCGTCCCACGTCGCCATGGCGGCATGCGGCTCCATGGGCATCGCGAAGTGCGCCGCCGTTGAGTAGGTCGCGTCGAACCGGACCGGCGCATCCGCGAAGACGACGTCAGCGTCGCCGCGTTCCACGTGCCCGGGGCTGAGGTCATTGGTGATGTCTGGAACGAATGCCTCGTCATCTCCCACGGTCAGGTCGAGCCGCGCCTCCTGCGCCTCCGTGACTACGACCACCGCCGCGGCTCCTTCCCGAGCGGCCTCCAGAGTCTCGGCGATCACCGCCGCAACGAGTTGGCCCCGGAAGACCAGGTCCTTCGACTGCAGCAGCAGAAGGTCGGCCAGCGCGCCCGCGTGCGCCATCGAGATCTCGGCGTCGGCACGCAGCCGGAAGACGTTCTCGTGGGTCAGCACGCCGAGCACAAACTCCCGTCGCCGCGGGCAGTTCGACGGCGGTGACGAGGTCGCCTGGCCCGAGGGTGGTGTCCCGGTCGGGCTGGTCTCCGGGGAGCCGGTACAGCTTCTCAGGATCCGCTGACCGTCCACCAGGACCGTACAGGCGCCGCACTGCCCGTGGTCGCACCCCTTCTTCGTGCCGGTGAGGCGCAGCGTCTCCCGGAGCAGGTCGAGCAGAGTGGTGCGGTGGTCGATCTGCCGCTCGTGCACCGTCCCGTTGACGGTGATGCGGACCGTGCTTCTCGTATCGGTGTTCATGCTGAACCCCTGCTCATTCCTTCTGCTCAGCCGGCGGCGCCGGCGAGATCGTGCTGGAGCGCGGGACCGAGCGTGAGCCCACCGTCGAGCACGAACTCCGAGCCGGTGGCGAACGCCGCGTCGGCAGAGGTGATGAAGAGCAGGAGATTGTGATCTCCTCGGGTTCGGCGAGCCGTGGGATGGCGAAGGCGTCGGGCGAGTAGGAGTCGATGATGGCTGGCTGGCCCGCCACCGTGGGCTCGTTGATCAGCGGCGTCGAGACGACGCCGGGGTGGATCGAGTTGACCCGGATGTTGTCGCGGCCCAGTTCCAGAGCGGCACTCTTGGTGAGACCGCGCACCGCCCACTTGCTGGCCACGTAAGGGGCATAGAAGGGGGTTCCGCCGTGGGCCATGGTGGAGGCGATGTTGACGATCACGCCGCCACCGCCCCGTCGCATGGACGGCGCGACGGCGCTGATGCCCAGGAACCGCCCGGTGATGTTGACGCCGAACACGCGCTCCCACGTGCGGCGCTGCGTGTGCTCGATCGGGGCGGCGGGGTTCTGGATCCCAGCGTTGTTGACGAGGATCGAGATGGGACCGAAGAGGGTTTCGGCCGCGGTCACCGCGATGACGACGTTGGCGCCTTGGCGATGGTAGGCCTGGGCGTGGCTGGAGCCCATCCCGCCGGTACCGCCGGTGATGAGCACGGTCTGGCCGTCGAAGCGTCCCATGACGCGTCCTTTCCCGAAAAGCTATGCGAGTTGAGTGACTCACCTCGCATGTGTTCGGGCATAATGGGGTCGTGACCACTGAGCCCTCGACCTATCACCGCCGCTTGGCCGAACAGAAGCGGACGGCCATCATCGAGGCCGCGACCAGGCTCTTCATGGACTCGGGATACGACGGGACGTCACTAGCGAAGATCGCCGAGGAGGCCGACGTCTCCAAGGCGACGTTGTTCAAGCAGTTCCCCACCAAGGCGGCGCTGTTCGACGCGATCGTGACCGAATACTGGAAGGTCGAGGACGAGCGTGACGTCACTCCGGACTCGGGCGATCTGCGGGCGGGGCTGACGACGATCGGCAACAGGTACGTCGCGCTTCTCACCCGCCCCGGGATGGTGGCCCTGTTCCGCATCGTCATCGCCGAGGCGCCGCGCTTCCCCGAACTTGGCCAGACCCAGTTCAAGCTCGGCAAGGAGCCGTTCTTCGACGCGGTCCGCCGATACCTGCAAGCCGAGCGCGAGGCCGGAACCGTCCGGCTGGACGATCCGGAAACGGCGGCCACCCAGTTCCTCGGCATGATCGCGAACTATGTCTTCTGGCCACGGATGCTGGTCATGACCTGGTCTCCCAGCGCAGCCGCGATGGCACGCTCCGTGGACGAGGCGGTTCTCACCATGGAGGCCAGGTACGGCGTGCCCGGCAGCGTGGGCGACGGCAGAGCGTGATCGGGAGTTCGCCACCCAGCAGTGGAGGACCGAGCGTCAACGGGGGGAGGCGGCCTGGATCTTTGCCAGGAGTGCGGACAGTTGTCGTTGCTCATCGGGGCTGAGAGTGAAGATCGGTGAGGTCGCCTCGAGGTGATCGACCAGTTCCGTCCAGAGGTCGATGCCCCGCTGGGTCAGCGCCAGGACCCGGATCCTCCCGTCGGTAGGGTGCGGCTCCCGCTCGACCAGGCCGGCCTGCTCCAGCTTGCTGCTCAACAGGGTGACGTTGGAGGGATCGCAGCGCAGCCGCCTGGCGAGTTCGCGCATGGAAACCGGTGCCTGCTGCGGATTCAGCGCCCACAGCACACCGGCCAGGGATTCGGCCAGGCCGGATCCGGCCAGTGCGGCGGCGATCTGCGCCTGGGCGGTGCCGGTGACCTGTACAAGCTGGCTGAGCAGGTCGGCGGAGGACACCTGCTGCGGTGGCGGCGTACGTCCCATGCGACGAGTCTACACGGCTTCCTTGACAATTTCATTGAGCTGCTCAAGCATATCGTTGAGTAGCTCAAGTACCCTAGGGAGACGACATGCAGGACTCACCTCCGCTCGCGGGCCGGGCGGCGCTGGTCACCGGCGCTTCCAGCGGCATCGGCGCCGCTTTCGCCACCGAACTGGCCACGCGCGGCGCCAACCTCGTCCTCGTCGCGCGTTCGGCCGGGAAGCTGGACCAACTGGCCACCTCGCTGCGGTCGAGACACGCCGTCGAGGTGGCCACGCTGCATCTCGACCTCGCCGCGCCGGACGCCTCGCGGCGGTTCTTCGAGCACGTCAACGACCTCGGATCGGCCATCGACTTCCTGGTCAACAACGCCGGCGTCGGCTATCGAGGACGGGTCGCAGCCTCAGATCCGGAACAGATGGCGGCGCTGGTCGACCTCAACGTCAAATCCGTCATGGACGCCACGATCAGGTTCCTGCCCGGCATGATCTCCCGCGGGCACGGGACGATCATCAACGTCGCGAGCGCCGGAGCCTTCCAGCCCACCCCCTATATGGCTGCTTACGCCGCGAGTAAGGCATTCATCCTGTCGTTCACCCAGGCGGTCGGCACCGAGACGGCGGGCACCGGCGTGCGGATGCTGGCCCTGTGCCCAGGGCCGACCGACACGCCCATGACGGCCGGCAAGAAGATCCCCACCGTCGCCGGCATGCGATCCGCCGAGCAGGTCGTCGCCACCGCGTTCAAGGCGCTTGGAACGCGGAAGACCTCCGTCGTCGACGGAAGGCGCAACGCCCTCTTCGCCCGCATGGTCTCCAAGCGATTCCCCGACTCGATCATCCTGAACCTGGCCCGTCGTCTGGAACCAGCGGACCACACCCCTCATCACCCTGTCGCGTGAGGCGCGCACCCTGCCCGCTCCCCGCAGCGGCTGAACCCCCTGGTCCGGAGGCACGGTCATCACGTGGAGGTCGATCCGGGATGCGACTCCCGCGCCAGCGGCAGGTGTGACGGTCGTTGTCCGCGCGGATTTCCGGCCTTCCGTCTATCACCGAGATCGCCGTCACTAACCTTGGTCGCATGGTTCACGCGGTGCCGGCCGAGGCTGACCTGGTCCGTGAGGCGCAATCGGGGGATGTCCGCGCTCTCGGGGTGCTGCTGACCCGATACCAGGCGGACATGCGCGCGGTCGCGCTGAGCATCCTTGGGTACGGGCCCGACGCCGAGGACGCCGTCCAGGAAGCGGCCCTGGTCGCGTTGCGCCGCATCGGGGACGTCCGCGACGCGCAGGCGGTGGGGGCGTGGCTGCGGGCGGTCGTGCGCAACGTCTGCCGGATGCAGCTGCGCGCCAGAACGCCGGTGCCGGTCGGCGACATCGAGTCGCTCGCGCCGCCGCGCGGTGAGCCCGACCCGGAGGAACTGCTGGATCGGTACGCCACGCGCGACTGGATCTGGCGCGCCCTGCAGGAGCTGTCGCCGAACCTGCGACTGGTGACGATGCTGCGCTACTTCACCGGGGTGACCGCCTACGACCAGATCGCGGAGTTGTGCGCGGTGCCGATCGGCACGGTGCGCAGCCGGCTCAGCCAGGCGCGCGCCAAGATCTCCGACGCGTTGCTGGCGACCGCGAGCCTGGCGCACGACGATGTGGCGGCACTGACGGAGGCACGCCGCCGCGACGCCGAGGAGACGCTGCGGGCCGCCCGCCACGGCTCGTTCGGCGAGGCCTTGGCGGCGCAATGGTCACCGGCAGTGGAGACGACGTGGGCAGAGGGCAAGCACACGCATGGCTTCGACTCCCTCATAGAGGTGATGGACGGCGTCCTCAACGAAGGTGTGCGCCACCACCTGACCAACGTCGTAGCCGGCCACGAGGTGATCATCTGGGAGACCGACCTGATCAAGCCGGCCGACGATCCTCTCCATTGCCCGCCGGCAGTCCTGTGGGTGCAGTTCCTGGAGGCGGGCGGGCTGGTACGGCGGTTGCGGGTGTTCCATCCCCGGCGTGATGCCACCCCCTCACGGCCGTCGAGCTGACCGTCACGGGGGCCCAGCGCGCGCTGGGCTCCGACGGTGCATGCCGAATTCGCCGATGAATCGAACTCCTGGCCTGACGGACGCATCTTGCGGATGCGAAGTCCCAGAACGCGTCTCGGCCACATGATCTTGGGGCCGACGGACGACCGCTCCGAGCGTTCAAAGGCGCGTGATCCTGCGATGACAAGGAGATTCCGAATGTTCAAGCGCGTGGCCAAAGCTGCGAGCTTATTCCTGAGTGCCGTCTTACTGGCCGCAGGTACCGCCACAGTCACCACCGGCCCTGCGTGGGCGGACCCGCCCCCCGCCCTGCCGGCCGGCTTCACCGAGGCCGACGGCAAGTGGCAGCCGGCCCTCGACTACGACGAGGACGGTTGCTACCCGACACCCGCCATCGGCCCCGACGGGACGTTGAACCCGGGGATGACCCCGACCAGCGGGTTCTCCGCAGGGTGCCGGGACGAGTCGGATCTGGACAGCACCAACGCGTATTCGCGGTCACGGTGCAACCAGAACGGGTGGTGCGCTTACATGTACGACCTGTACTTCGAGAAGGATGTGATGAATGCACCTTCGATCGACGACAACCAACTACCCCTGCCCGAGACCAAGGGCCATCGGCACGACTGGGAACACATCGTGGTGTGGGTGAACGAGGGCCTGAACCCGGGCAGGGCGTCGTATGTATCGGTGTCGGCACACGGCGGCTACTCGACGTACCCGTTCGAGGACGTCGCATTCGAGGGCACACACCCCAAGATCGTCTACCACAAGGACGGCATCCTCACGCACGCGTTCCGCCTGGCGAGCGCGAGCGAGGAGCCTGAGAACCACAAGGGCACATGGCAGTATCCGGGCCTGGTGGGCTGGAACCACTATCCCTCCGGCATCCGTGACAAGCTGACGGAGGCCGACTGGGGTTCCGCCTCAATAGGGATCAAGGACCAGAACGACAGCTTCAAGAAGAACCTCGCCAGCGCCAAGCCCGAGGGCATCGACTTCAATCCCGACGAGGATCACGTTCCGCCGGGGGGCGACCCGGGCCACCCTGACCTTCCGGATGTGAGGATGATGCCGTTGGGTGACTCGATCACCCACGGCATCGGCAGTTCCAGCCAAGCCGGTTACCGCCTCCCCCTGCAGACCATACTGAAGGTAACGCTGGCGGGGAGTTCGCTCGACATGGTCGGTACCCAGCGCGATGGGCCACAACAAGCGGACCGAGACCACGAGGGCTATCCCGGCAAGCGAATCGACCAGATCGTGAACGCCGCAGCCTGCGCCGTCCCCATGTACCGGCCCAACGTCGTGACCCTACACATCGGCACCAACGACATGAATCAGGGTTACCACCTGTCCACCGCGCCGGAACGGCTGGGCGCCCTGATCGATCAGATCCTCGACGACGCCCCCGAGACCACCGTGCTCGTCGCCACCCTCGTGCCTTCGACGAAGGCTGGTCTCCAGTCGCGCATCGACGCCTACAACAAGAGAATTCCGAAGATCGTCCAGCAGCGCCGCGACCAGGGCAAGCACGTGCGGCTGGTCAATATGAACGCGGTGACCACCAGCGATCTCGCCCAGCCGGCGCATCCCAACGACAACGGCTACCTGAAGATGGCCATGGCCTTTATCAGGGGCGTCATAGAGTCCTACAACGACGGGTGGCTCAAGGACCCGGTCGACGGTTCGGGCAAGGGATGCGCGGTAGAGGAGCCCGCTGACGAAAGCGCGGCCGGCCCCGGCTGGCGGGCCCTGGGTGTGATCGCCCCCGGCATGGACCGACCTCAAGGCCGGACCGACATCGTCGAACTGGACGGCGACAACCGCGGCGACTATGTGCGGATCGCTGCCGACGGCTCGGTGCGAGCGGCGCTGAACACCGTGGGGCAGCCTGGCAAACCGAACTGGGAGGACCAGGAGATCATCTCGCCCGGTCGCGGCCACGGCCCCGAAGCGGTGCGCTTCGCCGACGTCAACGGCGACGGCCGTGACGACTACCTGCTGGTCGGCGAGGCCGGATCGGTTCGAGCCTGGCAGAACAACGGTCCCGGAGCCGCCGACGGCCCCTACCACTGGACCGACCTGCGCGTCATCGCCCCCGGCGTCAAGGGTGCCACCCGGGAAGCACTCCGCTTCGCCGATGTCAACGGTGACGGCCGCGACGACTACCTGCGCACCGGCGAGGACGGCTCCGTCCACGCCTACTTCAACTTCGCCCACCCCAAGGATCGCTACAAGGTGCAGTGGGAGGAGCATCTGAACTGGGCGCCCGGGGTCTCCTACGGCAGCCGGGACAAGCTGCGCCTGGCCGACGTCGACGGCGACCGCAAGGCCGACTACCTCATGATCGGCAACAGCGGGGCGGTGCACGCCTACATCAACGACGGCGGAGGCGGAGGCGGCGGCTTCACCCCCTACCTCTACTTCGTCAACGAGACCGGATACCCCGGCAACAAGTCGACCTTCCGCGACATCAGCGGCGACGGCAAGGCCGACTACGTCGTGATCTACGACGGCGGGTCGGTACGCGCCTGGCTCAACAGAGGAGGCAACATAGGCGGATCATGATGCACGACCGCACCAGCCCTGATTCGCAAGAGCCGCTCGCCAAGCGCCCCTACGACCTCCCGACGCGTGGTGCCGTCACCGACGGCCGGGGAACGCGCAGCTCAGAACGGGAAGTTCGGCCCACCGTCACGGACTGAGCGCCCGCCTGGGTAGAGAGGAGAGATGGCGAGAATCGATGTCCTGGGCGCCGGGTTCAACTCCGCGGGCCGCGGCGACGGCGTGGCGCGAGCCCCGGCGGCGCTCCGCCACGCCGGCCTGATCCCCGCGGCATCGGCGTCCGGCAGCCACGAGATCAGAGACCTCGGCGACGTCACGTTCAGCACCCCCGTACCCCTGCGGGGCGACCGGTCCGGCCTCCTGGCCGAGGAGGCCCTGACCTCCATGATCAACAATGTCCACCGGAAGGTGGCGGCGAGCCTGACGGACGACGCCTTCGTACTGCTCCTCGGCGGCGACTGCGCGGTGCTGCTCGGCGCGCTCACCGCCTGCCAGGAGGTTCACGGCGCCACAGGCCTGCTCTTCATGGACGGCCACGAGGACGCCTGGCCACCCGCGGCCTCCCTGACGGGCGAGGCCGCGGACTGCGAGCTCGGCCTGGCCCTGGGCGTGACCGAGGCCGGCATCCTCACCGATGAGATCCAGGCGCTGCGCCCGGAGACCACCGCCCTGCTGGGCCCACGCGACAGCGCGGAACTCGTCGAACACGGGATCGCCTCCCTGCGGGGATCGCTCTGGTTCGCCACCGACCAGGACCTCACCGGCCGGATCGCGCGGTCGGTGGCCGACGCCATCGCCACCATCGAGAGATCGGCACCACGCTGGTGGCTGCACGTGGACCTCGACGTACTGGCCACCGACCAACTGAGCGCGGTGGACTACCCCCAACCAGGCGGCCTGACCTGGGAGCAGCTCACCGAACTCACCTCCTCCGCCCTCCGCCGGCCGGCGTGCGCGGGTTGGACGCTCACCATCTACAACCCGGACCTCGACGAGCAAGGACACGGAGCCGCCCGCACAGTCCGCTATGTGGAAGAGGCACTCCGCCCATGAGCCCGCATCACCCGCTACGCACCGGCAAGGGACTCCTCCAGAGCGATGTCCACGAGCATGTCCTCCTGCCCGCCCACCAGGCCGCGCCGGCCGGCTTCGAGGAGCAGGGAGCGCACGTCGATGCCGTACCTCGCGGCGGCGGTCTCCGCGTGCCGGAGGAAGCTGGAGTAGACCCCCGCGTAGCCGAGCGTGAGGGTCTCGCGGTCGACCCGCACCGGGCGGTCCTGGAGCGGGCGGACCAGGTCGTCGGCGGCGTCCTGCAGGGCGAACAGGTCGCAGCCGTGCTCCCAGCCCTCGAGCGTGGCGACGGCGACGAACGCCTCGATCGGGCAGTTGCCCGCTCCGGCGCCGTGGCCGGCGAGCGAGGCGTCGACGCGGGTGGCGCCCTCCTCCACCGCGGCCAGCGAGTTGGCGACCGACAACGAGAGGTTCTCGTGCGCGTGGATGCCGATCTCGGTGCGGGGATCGAGGGCGTCGCGGTAGGCGCGGACCCGCTCGCGAACCCCGCCCATGGTGAGGCCGCCGCCGGAGTCGGTCACGTAGACGCAGTGCGCGCCGTACGACTCCATCAGCGCCGCCTGCCGGGCCAGCTCGGCGGCCGGAGCCCGGTGGCTCATCATCAGGAAGCCCGAGACGTCCATGCCGAGGTCGCGCGCGGTGGCGATGTGCTGGGCCGCGATGTCGGCCTCCGTGCAGTGCGTGGCGATCCGCACTGAGCGAACGCCGAGTTCGTACGCGTGTCTCAGCTCCGCGACCGTGCCGATGCCCGGCAGCAGCAGCGTCGTCAGCCGGGCTCTGGAGACGCTCGCCGCGACGGCTTCGATCCACTCCGCGTCGGTGTGGCTGCCGAACCCGTAGGCGATGCTCGCCCCGGCGAGGCCGTCGCCGTGCGCGACCTCGATCGCGTCGACACCGGCCGCGTCGAGGGCCGCGGCAATCTCCGCGGCCTTGCCGGGCTCCAAACGGTGGAGCGTGGCGTGCATCCCATCCCGCAACGTGACGTCCTGGATGAAGAGGGTCATGTCAGCTCCGCGATCCGCTCGCCGACCCGCAGGGCCGCCGAGGTCATGATGTCGAGGTTGCCGGCGTACGCCGGGAGGTAGTGCGCCGCGCCCTCGACCTCGAGGAACACGCTCACCTGATGCGTCGCCCGGCGGTCGTCGACCGCCGTGATCTGCACCGGCCGCTTGAGCCGGTAGCCGGGCACGTAGGCCGCCACGTCGGCGACCATGCGCTCGACGGCCGCGACGATCCCGCCGTGAACGTCCGGGTCCGGGGCGTCCACCAGACAGAAGACGGTGTCACGCATGATCAGCGGAGGCTCGGCGGGGTTGAGGATGATCACCGCCTTGCCGCGGCCGGCGCCGCCGACCGACTCGATCGCGGCCGCGGTGGTCCGGGTGAACTCGTCGATGTTGGCGCGGGTGCCCGGCCCGGCCGAGCGCGAGGCGATCGACGCGACGATCTCCGCGTACGGCACCGCGGCCACGCTCGCCACCGCGGCCACCACGGGGATCGTCGCCTGGCCGCCGCAGGTGACCATGTTCAGGTTCGGCGCGTCCACGTGATCGTCCAGGTTGACCGCCGGGACGACGAACGGGCCGATCGCGGCCGGGGTGAGGTCCACCAGTCGCTTGCCGTACGGGGCCAGCGCGCGGGCGTTCACCTCGTGGGCCGAGGCGGAGGTGGCGTCGAAGACGAGCCGGATGTCCGCGAAGCCGGGCATGGCGATGAGACCGTCGACGCCGCCGGCGGTCGTGGGCACGCCGAGCCGGTCGGCCCGCGCGAGGCCGTCGGATGCCGGGTCGATGCCGACCATCGCGCCCATCTCCAGGCTCTTGCCGTGCCTGAGCACTTTGATCATGAGATCGGTGCCGATGTTGCCCGAGCCGATCACCGCCACTTTCACGAAGAACCTCCCGCAAATGCCGCGCTGACCTCACCGAGGCCGCTGATCTCCGCCGTGAAGCCGTCGCCGGGAGCGACGGGGACCATGGGGCCCAGCGCGCCGGACAGCACGATGTCGCCGGCCCGGAGCGGCCGCCCGTGGTCGCGCGCGGTGGCGGCCAGCCAGGCGACCGCGGCGAGGGGATCGCCGAGGCACGCGGCTCCCGATCCCGTCGAGACCACCTCCCCGCCTCGGCGCAGCGTCATGGAGACGCCTGCCAGGTCGAGATCGCCGAGCTCCCTGGGGTGGTCACCGAGCACGAACAGGCCGGAGGAGGCGTTGTCGGCGATGGTGTCGACGATGTCGATGTCCCAGCCGGCGATCCTGCTGTCGACGATCTCCAGCGCGGCGACGATCGAGGCGGTCGCGGCCGCGACCTCGGCCGGGCCCGTCACGCCGCCGTCGAGGTCGCTCGCGAGCACGAACGCGATCTCGGCTTCGATCTTCGGCTGCAGCGTGCGGGTGGCGTCGATCGGCGCGTCCGCCGTACAGATCATGTCGTCGAGCAGCACCCCGAAGTCGGGCTGATCGACACCCAGCTGTGCCCGCACGGCCGGGTTGGTGAGCCCGATCTTGCGGCCGACGACCCTGCGACCGGCCTCGATCCGGTCGGCGACCCACGCGGACTGGACGGCGTAGGCCGCGTCGACGTCGCCGCGCGGCAGCAGATCCCGCACCGGAGGGCAGGGCCGCCGGTCGGCGCGAGCGGCGGTGAGCCGGAGCAGCGCCTTCTCGATCGACGCTCTCTCAGGCGCTCTCTCAGGCGCTCTCTCAGGCGCTCTCTCAGGCGCTCTCTCAGAGGCTCTCTCAATCGACATGGAACGTCGTCCCGATGCCCATGCCGGTGATCCACTCCGGTACCGGCTCGTAGCTCGTCCACACGAACGGCCGCGCCACCGCGGCTAGCCCGATCAGCCAGGTCCTGATCTCGTGCCCGCCCCGGCCGGCGTGCTCCTCGATGTCCTCGTCACTCAGCGCGCTGACCGGCGTCAGGTCGGGGGCGCCGAGACGCTCCAGGAACCAGCGGTCCCAGTCGGCGTTGACGCGGGCGTTGGGATCGCCCCCCATGGCGCGGACCAGCGGCTCACGCGCGGCGGCGAAGGCGCGGGTGTCCGCGCGCCCGTGGATCACCGCCTCCCGCCGCGCCCCGTCCACGGAGGGGTCGCGAGGGTCGTTGGACGGCAGCCAGTGCGACAGCCCGCCGCTGGCGACGATGAGGACCCGCCCCGCGAACGCGGAGGCCCTGATCACGGAGCCGAGCGCGGCGCCGAGCTGCACGCAGCGCGACAGGCCGGGCAGCGGCGGGGCGGCGGTGTTGACCACCATGGGGACGAGCGGGATCTCGGCGCCGCCCGAAACCATCTCGTAGCTCTGCACGACGCCGTGGTCGACCGTGAGCGAGTAGGACAGCGACAGGTCGAACCCGGCGTCCGCCAGCATGTCCCTGATCGACCAGGCGAGCTGCGTCGCGACCGGCAGCGGGCCGGATCTGCTGCCGAAGTCGCCGAAGCCGACGGCCTCCTCCACACCGAGCACGAAGGGCGGCATGACGTCGTAGAAGTTCGCGTGGAAGTGATCGGGCCCGATGACGACCACGGCGTCCGGCGCCAGGCGGGCCACGGCCTCGGCCACCCGCGCGGCGTCGGCGAGGAACCTGCCGCCGGGCCACGTCGGCTCCCGGGGCGGGAGCAGGGTGGCGAACGGGGAGTGGGACATGCCGACGAGGCCGACGATCTCGCTCATGCGGGGTCCTTGCCGAGGACGAGGAAGTCGCGGTGGGCGCGCAGGTACTCCTCGGGCTTCTCCCACTGCGGCCAGTGGCCGGCGTCCGCGATCACGTGCAGGCGGGCGTCGGGCAGCCACTCCAGGAGCATCGCGGCCTCGTCGAGCCCGCCCGTGGGATCGTGTTCGGTCCACAGCAGCAGGGTCGGCGCGGCGATGCGGCCCACCCAGGACGGACCCCACGCGAAGTCCTTGCGCACCTCCGGGTCCTGCAGCACGAGCGTGTTGGTGATCGCCCGCAGGAATCCGGGGCGGCTGTAGACCGCGCGCCGCAGGTTCACCAGCTCGCCGGTCACCATCTCCTTGTGATGGAAGAGGAACTCCACCCGGCGGCGCACTGTCTCCTCGCTGGGGTCGCGGACCGCGGCCATGGTGCTGTCGCGCAGCCGGGTCATCACCTCCGGCTTGTTGGCGATGTTGCCGGGGGTGTTCAGCACCAGGCGGGCCACCCGATCCGGATGGCGGGCAGCCGCCCAGGCCGCCACCCAGCCGCCCAGCGACTCGCCCGACAGGTGCGCGGCCTCGATGCCCAGGGCGTCCATCAGGCCGATCAGGTGGTCGGACAGCACGTCGATCGTGTACGGCCTGTCCGGCAGATCGGACCAGCCGTGGCCGACCATGTCGTAGGCGGTGACGCGGAAGTCGGCGGCCAGGCCCGCGATGTCACGGGCATAGGCCTCCAGGTGCCCGCCGGTGCCGTGCAGCAGGATGAGGTCCGGGCCTGATCCGGCCCGCAGGACCCTGGTGCGCACACCGTCGACGTCCACGTGCGACAGTTCGTGGCCGACGTCGGCCAGCTCGCCCCAGATGCTGATGTGGTTCATGCTCTGTCCTTCTCGAAGAAGTGGCTCATGATCTGTCCCCCTCGAAGAGAGCGCGGGCCTCCTCGAGGGTCGCCAGGCCGGCGCTCTGCCGCCGTCCGAGGCCGAGCAGGCCCAGCAGGCGGGAGTTCTCGATGGTCAGGAACTCGACCGGATGCTCGGCGGAGTCGTTGTAGTGGCGGTGCCAGGTCCAGGGCGGGGTGTAGACGAAGTCGCCGGCCGACCACGACTCGGTCTCGTCCTCGACCTCGCTGTGCCCCTCGCCCGAGATGACGAAGTGCACCGTCTCGTGGTGGTGCCGCTGCATGTCGGAGCTCAGGCCGGGCGGGATCGTCTGCCGGAAGATCTCGAAGGTGGTGGTCGGCAGCCTGCCCGCGATGGACAGGGTGGTCGGGTTGTGCACCTGGTCCGCGGGGAGCTCTTCCAGGTCCGTGGAGCGCACGACGATCGGCCGCGCCGGGCTCGGCCGTACGGTGGCGGAGATCGCGCCGAGGAACTCGGCCATGCTGAAGTCGGAGCCGGATTGCGCCATCAGATCGTTTCCGTCCTTCCACCGTCGACCGTGAGCACGGTCCCGTTGATGTAGCTCGCGGCCGTGGAAGCCAGGAAGGCCACCGCCGCCCCGATCTCCTCGGGCCGGCCGGGCCGGCCGGCCGGGATGTCCGCGACATCCGCCGCGTCCAGCTCGTCATGACCGCGTCCCGTGGCCCGGGCCCGGCTCTCCAGAATCCGCCTGCGGCGCTCGGTCGCGGTGGCGCCCGGGGCCAGGCAGTTGACCGTCACCCCGTCGGCGGCGAACTCACGCGAGAGCAGCTTGGCCGCCGCCGTGACCGCGGACCTGAGGACGACGGACGCCGCCAGGTCCGGTTGCGGCTGCCGCACCGCCGTGGACGTGACGAAGACGACCCTCCCGAAGCCGCGCGCGGCCATCCCCGGAAGGGCCATGCGGGCCATGCGCAGCGGCCCGAGCAGCAGCAACTCGTACGCCTCCAGCCACTGCTCGTCGCCGATCTCCAGGATTCGCCCCGGAGGGGGCCCGCCCGCGTTGAGCACGAGGACGCCGAGCGGGCCGTACCGGCTATCGACCTCGCTCACGGCCGCCTCCGCGCTGTCGGCGCGGGACACGTCACAGACCACGGTGTGCACGGCCGCGCCCGATCGTTCCCTGAGCCGGACGGCGGCGGCGTCCAGCGCCTCGGCGCGGCGCCCGGCGATGACCACGCGGTAGCCCGTCCGCGCGAGGTGCTCGGCCGCCGCGTGGCCGATGCCGGTGGCGCCGCCACCGATGAGAGCGGTTCGCGTGATGATCGTTTCCTCCCGAGCCCGAGCCCGCGTTCTGCGTCGCCGGTCGCGACGGGGTTAGCATGACCCGCGTGAACCCAGGAGCCCAACGGTGAGTCCCGCTGAGCGGGATCGTGCCACCGGCGGGATGGGCGGGCTCGACCGCGCGGCGGCGATTCTGGGCGCCTTCGACGCCACCCACCGCGAGTTGACCCTCGCCGCCCTCGTCTCGCGGTGCGGGATGCCCCGATCGACCACCCACCGCACGGCCGAGCGCATGATCCGGCTCGGCTGGCTGGACAAGCCCAGGGACCGGTATCGCATCGGCAACCGCCTGTTCGAGATCTCCAGCCTGGCGCCGATCCGGCACGAGCTCCGCGAAGCCGTCCTGCCGTTCCTGCAGGACCTGCACAACGCGGCCAAGACCACGGTGCAGCTCGGCGTGCTCGACGGCACGCGGATCCTGGTCGTGGAGAAGATCACCGGCCATCGGCCGATGCCCATGCTGTCTCAGGCCGGTGGGATGATCCCCGCGCACTGCTCGGCGCTGGGCCGCGCGATCCTCGCCTACTCCGAGCCCGCGATCATCGATGCCGTCATCGCCGCGGGACTGCCCCAGAGGACGCCGCGCACCCCCACCACCGCGGTGGCAGTCCTGCGCGAGCTGACCGCGGTCCCCGACCGGGGCTGGGCGGTCGACCGCGAGGAGGGCAACATCGGCGTGAGCTGCGTGGCCGCGCCGATCTTCGGCCCGCTCGGCGACGTCGTGGCGGCACTGTCGGTCACCGGCCCCACCGGCCTGGTACGGGGGGACCGGCTCGGGCCCGCCGTACGGATGGCCGCGGCGGCCGCCTCCAGGGCCTACTCGACGCGCCGCTGACGAAACCGTCCCGGTGAGCGGGACAGGGGTTTGCTGGTCGCCCTCCTGGGATCCAGGCTGTGAGCGCCGACACACCGACACATGTGGAGGAGATCACAGTGACTCTGGGCGGCGGATACATGCTCCCCTCGCGCGAAGGCCATGCCATCGCGGCGATCGGGCTCGGCATCACGATGAAGACCAACGGCCCATCCACCCGCGACGCGTACTCGCTGTTCGAGTACACGATCCCCGCGCGGACCGACGGCCCGCCGCCGCACATCCACACCCGCGAGGACGAGTCGTTCATCTGCCTGGCCGGGCGGCTGGACGTCCACCTCGGCGGCGAGGACTTCGTGCTGCGGCACGGCGACTACCTGTTCCTGCCCCGCGACGTGGTGCACGCCTTCCGCAACCCGTACGAGGAGGAGTCACGGGTCATCTCCGTGGTCTCGCCCGCCGGCCTGGAGGAGTACTACCAGGCGCTCGCCGACATGCCGCCCGGCCCGAAGGACATCTCGGTGATCAAGGGCATCATGGCCGACTTCGGCATCGAGCTGCTGGCATGAGGATCGGCATCATCGGCGCCGGTGTCGCCGGTCTGGCCACCGCGAAGGTGCTCACGCAGGCCGGCCACGAGGTCCAGGTGTTCGACAAGGCGCCCGACGTGGGCGGAGTGTGGAGCCGCACGCGACGCTATCCCGGCCTGACGACCCAGAGCCCGAAGACGCAGTACGCGCTGTCGGACTTCCCCATGCCCGCCGACTACCCCGAATGGCCCACCGGCGAGCAGGTCCAGGCCTACCTGGCCGCCTACGCCGCCGAGTTCGGCCTGGAGGGCGGCCTGCGGCTGGACACCGAGGTGCTCGCCGCGCGGGCCGTCGGCGACGCCTGGACCGTGGAGGTCCCCGCGGGCACCGAGACCTTCGACCGGCTCGTCGTCGCCAACGGCGTCTTCTGCGAACCCGCCGTCCCGGACTTCCCCGGCCTCGAGGATTTCACCGCGGCCGGCGGACGGCTCTGTCCGGGCACCGGCTTCCACGACGCCGAGGAGGCACGCGACAAGCACGTGCTGGTCGTCGGATACGGCAAGTCGGCGTGTGACGTCACCGTGGCCATCAGCGAGGTCGCCGCGAGCACCGACGTGATCGCCCGCCAGATGCTGTGGAAGGTGCCGCGGAAGGTCGGCGGCTTCCTCAACTTCAAGATGCTTCTGCTGACCCGGATGGGTGAGGCGCTCTTCCGCTACATCCGGCTGCGGGGCTTCGAGAAGTTCCTGCACGGGCCGGGCGACGGCCTGCGCCGAAACATGATCAATTCGATCGGCTCGGTGTCGGTGCGGCAGTTCGGGCTCAAGAGGCTCGGCCTGCTGCCCGGCGGGCAGATGGAGGACATCGTCCGCGGGGCCATCGGCCTGTCGACCGAGGGGTTCTTCGAGGGAGTCGCCGCCGGCGCCATCACCGTCCGCCGCGATCGCACCATCGTCCGGCTGCTCGCCGAGGCGGGCAGGCCGATGGCCGAGTTGAGCGACGGCACCACCCTGCCCGCCGACCTCGTCGTCTGCGCCACAGGCTTCACCCAGGGCGTGCCGTTCCTCGACGACGACGTGTGCGAGCGGCTGCTGGACGAACGGGACAACTTCCTGCTCTACCGGCAGATCCTGCCGCTCGACGTGCCTGGGCTGTACTTCAACGGCTACAACTCCTCGTTCTTCAGCCCGTTGAACGCCGAGATGGCCGCGGTCTGGATCGCCGCCGCCCTCGCGGACGCCGTGCCGCTGCCCGATCCGCGGGCGATGCGCCAAGCCGTCGTCGACCAGCTGGCCTTCATGGACGTCGCCACCGGTACGCACCACTGCCGGGGCACGAAGATCATCCCGTTCTCCATGCACAACGTCGACGAGGTGCTGGACGACCTCGGCCTCAACATCAGCGCACGAGTCCGCGCCGCGCACTGGCTCAACCCGATCAACCCCGCCGCCTACCGCGGCGTCACCCCCGCCCTGCTGCGCCGGCTCCAAGCCGGTCACCGGCACGCCCAGCCCGCGGACGCACACAGATGAAAGGTGTCGTTCCCATGCCCGACACCACGCAGGACGCCACGCAGGACACGACACCCGACATGACACTCGACGTGACGCCCGACACGACGCCCGACATGACGCCCGACACGACACCCGACACGACAAAGGTCGCCGTCATCTACTACTCCTCAACCGGCACGGTGCACGAGCTCGCCCGCTGCGTCGCCGAAGGCGCCGAGAAGACAGGCGCGGAGGTACGCCTGCTCAGAGTGGCCGAGCTGGCCCCGCAGGCCGCCATCGCCTCGAACCCCGCATGGGCCGGCCACGCGGCGGCCACCCGGGACGTCCCCGAGGCGAGCGCCGATGACGTCCTGTGGGCCGATGCCGTGATCTTCGGGTCGCCGACCCGGTTCGGCAACGTGTCCAGCCAGCTCAAGCAGTTCCTCGACACCCTCGGCGGGCCGTGGTCGCAGGGGCTGCTGGCCGACAAGGTCTACAGCGGCTTCACGGCCAGCTCGACCGCGCACGGCGGCCAGGAGTCCACTCTGCTGGCGCTCTACGTCACCATCCACCATTTCGGCGGCATCATCGTGGGCCCCGGCTACACCGACCCGGTCAAGTTCGCCGACGGCAACCCGTACGGCACCGGCCACGTCAGCGGTGATCTCGACAGACCGATCGAGGAGACCACCCGCGCCGCGGCCCGCTTCCAGGGCGGACGCGTCGTCCGCATCGCCACGGCGCTCAGGGCCGGGCTCACCCGCTGAACGTCCGGGGCGGAACGGGAAGCAGCTTCATCTCCTCCCATTCCTCGCCGGGAAGCTCGGCCATGAGGATCCGCGGAGTCTCCACCAGGGCCTCCGGCCACTCCCGCTGGATCTTCGGGATCAACGGTGACTTGAGATGTTCCTCGACGCCGCTCTCCCGGTGTCCTTCCATCAGGAAGAACACGCAAGGGTCGTCGACGCTCCGCGACCACCAGAACCAGAGATTCCCTTCCTCGGCTCGGGTCGCCTCGGTGAACTCGGCGACCAGATCGAGCCAGCGCTCGGCCCATTCAGGACGCACCGTGAAGCGAATGGTGATCACCAGCATGGTCTTTCCCTCCGGTCGAGTGACGCGCGGACCGAGCGTAGAACGCCAGAAAGGCCGGTCTCGTCATCCAGTCCCGGACACCGGGACACCGATTCCACCCATGCAACCGACTCAACCGACTCAACCGACTCGACAAGGAGAGAGCCATGGAACAGGCGGATGTGGTCGTGGTCGGCGGGGGACCGACGGGCATGACCGTCGCTGGCGATCTCGCACGTGCCGGCCGCACGGTGACCGTGCTGGAACGCCGGCCGCAGATCAACCCGTCGAGCCGCGCGTTCGTGACGATGCCGAGAACCCTCGAACTCCTGGACAGCCGCGGACTCGCCGAGGGGCTGCTGGCCAAGGGCAATCTCGTCGGAGCGGTCCACCTGTTCAACGGCGCTGCCCTGGACCTCACCCGGCTGCCCTCCCGCTACCCGTACGGTCTGATCACTCCGCAGACCAACGTCGATCAGGCACTGGAAGACTACGCGCGGGCGCAGGGCGCGACCCTGCTGCGCGGCGTGGAAGTGATCGGGCTCGAACAGGACGCCGACGGCGTCACCCTGACCGCCCGGCCCAAGGACGGTGGCGAGCCAACGACCTGGCGTGCGTCGTACGTGGTAGGGGCGGACGGCACGCACAGCACCGTGCGTGACCTGGTCGGGATGGACTTCCCCGGCAAGTCGGTGCTGCGCTCGGTGGTCCTGGCCGATGTCCGCCTCGAACACGGTCCCACGGGCGACGGTCTGACGCTGGGCAGCACGCCGGAGGTCTTCGGCTTCCTGGTGCCCTACAGGCACGACGGCTGGTACCGCTCCATGACCTGGGACCGGCGCCGTCAACTGCCCGACGACGCGCCGGTGGACATCGCGGAGGTGCGCGACGTGCTCAACCGCGCCATGGGCCACGACGTCGGGCTCGCCGAGGCCGGGTGGACCTCCCGTTTCCACTGCGACGAACGTCAGGTCGCGAACTATCGAGCCGGTCGCGTCTTCCTCGCCGGCGACGCCGCGCACGCGCACTCCCCCATGGGCGGTCAGGGCATGAACACCGGCATCCAGGACGCCGTCAACCTGGCCTGGAAGCTCGCGCTCGTACTCGACGGGGCGGACGAGGGGATCCTGGACACCTACCACTCGGAGCGGCACCCGATCGGAAGGCGCGTGCTGTTCCAGAGCGGTGCGATGATGCGCGCGGTCACGCTCAAGCCCAAGCCCGCGCGCTGGCTGCGCAACAGACTCGCGCCCAGGGTGCTCGGCATCCGCCGAGCCTCCGACGTCATCGCCGGGAGCTTCTCCGGAGTGACCCTGCGCTACAAGAACGGCTCTCGCGGAGGGCACGATCTCGTCGGAACCCCGGCCACGCAGACAGCCCTCGCCGAGGGCCCGCTGACCCGGCTGCAGCGCGACGGCGGCTTCATGCTGATCCGCGAGCCCGGAACGCCCGCGATCCTCACCGATCTCGCCCAGGCGCAACGCATCGATCACGGTCCAGCCCTGCTGGTGCGGCCGGACGGGTACGTCGCATGGGCGGGCTCGACCCTCACCGAAGGCGAAGCAAGCTGGCACCACGCTCTGCTCCGATGGACCGGCAAGGCGAGTTGACAGTTGTTCGTCACTCTCGACGCCCGGCGCTCCGTACCCCAAGGCTGGTCTCATTCCCCAGGGAGCGCGATGACGGGACCGGAACACAAGACCTTCCCCGTCGATGAGCTCCTACGGGCCGTACATCTGGAGATCGTTAGGCAGCTGATCCGCCTGTCCCGCGCGCGTGGCCCGATCAACTTGACCGCAGCGGGCTGGCTGGTCGGCGTGGCGCAGGCGGCGCGGCGAGTTGACTCGCCCCATGTGTACGTGGAGCCCCGTCCTGCGCGACCACAGCGGCACGCGGGTCACCCGGGAGGCGTACCGTCATCTCCGGCTCGTGATGGACGGTCACGCCCGAGGTTTCTGCTCCTTTACCATGGCAGCTGTCAGGAGATCCCGTGACAGGTGCCATGCGTGAGACGTCGCGTGCAGCCATCGGCAGGGCACGGATGCGCGGCGAGTGGCATGGGCACGAAGTTCCAGGGGAAGCGCAGCCCGGTGAGGAAGCGTGAGATCTGCTCGGTATCGGTGAGCCCGCGCCGGCCGGCTTCGAGCGCGGTGAGGCGTTCGCGACGCAGACCGGTCAGGGCGCACATCTCGTCTCGGCTGAGCGGGACCCGCTCCCGCATCAGCGCGCTGACGCGGCCGAAGTCCCAGGCTGCCAGCGCCGTTCGCACTGCGGTGTCGCCCCACAACCTCGTGAGCCTTTCCACGGTGGCTTGCCGATCGGTGGTGGCCGATCTTTCCGGCGTGGCGGTCGCGCCGGTCACCCGTTCGTCGCCCACACGCTCGCCGTGCGGGGGCGCTGAGGGGCCGCAAGATCGGCGGGATGCGTCCACGTCTGAACGCCCCAGAGCCATCGCGATCACCGTGAGCTGTGAACGGTGAACGGCTCCGGTCTTCTTCCGGATACGCCGCAGGTACGTGTCGACGGTATGTGGGCTGATGTTCATCCGGTGACCTATGGACACGTACGTGTATCCCTCCGCCAGATACTCGAGGACTTCGCGTTCACGCTCGCTCAACATCATCGGTGGGACGTCGTAACCGTCGTCGGTGCTGAGCGGCCATACCTTTACCGCGTTCGTGGCCGGATGATCGCTTGTTCGCCGTGGTTTGCTTGCCGGCATCGTTACCGGTCCTTTCACGTACATGTCGGAGGAGACCATGGCCCAGTGGTCGAGCACTCCGAGTACAGGTGGCTCTGCGCCTGCTTCAGGTCATCGGGCCTGCTCGCGTGGCGCGGCAGCGGCGCGGGCGTCGAAGGAGATGAGACGGCGCGGGCGACGCAGAGCAGGCGTTCAGTGGTCCCGCGGATGGGGAAGATGAACTTCCCGGCCGGTGCGTGGCGCGGGGCGTGTCCAGCGCGTCACGAGGGTAGCGGCAGGCTGCCATCCTCGCGGTGACCGCGGCCGCGCCGCGCGGCACACCACACCGGCCGACGTGCCGCAAGAGCTCTCCAGTCGGTCCATGAGTGGTTCGCCCCTCTTGATTGAACAGACAGTGAGCCCTTTTCATCCCTTGGCGGTGGCCTGCTGGTCACAGCATGATCGCGAGGTCGACGTTTGCCTGCCGACATCA
>NZ_QNFZ01000124.1 GCF_003313395.1 Nonomuraea lactucae
CGCCGGAACAGGCGCCGCCGCGCGGGCGGCGCGGCCGGTCCCCGGCCGTCGAGCAGGTCGACGATCCGCGCGAGGTCGTACTCCACGTCGGCATCGGAGTAGGTCAGGAACGACGCCTCGGTCGCCAGCGACCTGGTGCGCCTGCTCGACAGCCCCACCGACGGCGCCATGAACCCCGCCGGGCCGGCGAGCCTCTTCACCGCCTCACCCACGCCCAGCGTGAGTGAGGCGTTGCGCTCGGTCGCGTCGCCCTGGGTCTGCTTGACCCCCAACGAGGTGCGGATGTGGGCGAGCACCAGGGCCCGCTGCGCGGCCTCGCTGAGCCGCGGCAGCGCCCCCCGGTCCTGCAGCGCCTCGTAGACGCGCCGCACGACCGCGAACAGCAGCCGCTCGGGCGTGGTGGGCCGGGCCACGTTCAGCACGATCGGCAGCACCAGCGCCGGGTCGGCCTCCCGGGAGATCTCGTCCAGCGCCCGCGACACGACCGTGCTCTTGCCCACCCCGCGGAAGCCCGTGATCAGGAACGTCCCGCCCCGCGACCGCCGCAGGCGGTGTTTCAGCTCCTCGACCAGGGCGCCGTTGCCCAGCAGCGGCAGCGCCTGCTCGTCGACGTTGAGCGGCTCGTGGACGTAGCGGAACGACTCCGCGAGCGGAACCTTCAGCACCTCGCCCTGCCTCTGCCGGAGGGGGACAGCGTGTCCTCCAGCGTAGTTCAGCCCGCGGCGAGAGGGAGGGACTCGGCCCGATCCACCCGCGTGAAGACGCTGCTGATCAGAGGCGAGGCCGGGATCGGCGAGACGGCGCTGCTCGACCACGCCGCCTCCCAGGCCGACGGCCTGCGGGTGCTGCGCGGCGTCGGCATCGCGGCGGCGCGTCAGGGGCGGGTGGGGAGGCGGAGTTCCGCGAACACGCCACGGTGGTCGGTGCCGGGCACGTCGAGGATCTCCACCCTGCCCACCCCGGCCCGGCGGTCGGCCAGCACGTGGTCGATCGTGATCAACGGTGGGATGCGGCGGTTGTTCGGCCAGGTCGGCACCAGCCCCTTGCCCGCCTGGGCGGCGGCGTCCACGTAACCCCGGTCCAGCAGGTCGCGCAGCGCGCGATGGTCGAGGCTGGCGTTGAAGTCGCCGGCCAGCACCCGTACGACCTCCGCCGACGGCGGCGGGAGTGCGTGGAGTGCATCGTTCCACTCCGCGGCCCTGCTGGTCAGGGGCGGGTTCGGATGCACGGCGACGACCTGGGCGCGCGCCCCGCCCGGCAGGCTGACCGTGGCGGCGGGCATGTTGTGCCCGATGGGCGTGAACAGCCCCTCCAGCGGGCTCACCGGGTGCCTGGCGTACAGGCCGCTCCCCTTCGGACCGGAGTCGGCCTGGAGCACCCGGTGCGGCATCAGCGCGCCGAGGCCCGCGGCGTCGAGCGCCGTGACCATGCCGGGGGTCAGCTCAAGCGCGCTGAACACGTCCGGCCGGTAGGTCCGCACCAGGTCCACCACCGCCCCGGCGTCCGCCCGCCCGAACAGGTTGATCGTCAGCACCCGCAGCGGGCTCCCGCTCGCGGCCGAGGCGGGCCGGAACGCCCGCGGCACGACGGCGGACGCCAGCGCCACGCAGGAGACCAGGGCCACGACCGCGGCGGGCCGGTTGCGGAAGGCCAGCAGCACGACCAGCAGCCCCGACAGCGCCACCGCCGGCGGCGTGAACGTCATCAGCTGCGTGAGGAACCAGCCGGTCTCCAGCCCGCCCAGCCGGACGACCGCCCAGAGGGCCACCAGCGCAGCGGCGGTCCAGGACGGCCAGCGCCTGCGCGCGCGCCCGCGCCGCTCCGGCGCCGCCTC
>NZ_QNFZ01000013.1 GCF_003313395.1 Nonomuraea lactucae
CGCAACCGCTCCAGCAGATCCACCGCGAACGTGATCGGATAGTTGCCCTGCTCCAGCGACTCCACCGAAGCGAACACGCCGCCCTCAGCCACCGCCGACTCCGGCAACTCCTCCTGCGGGTAGTTGCCGAACACCATGATGCTGTCGAACAGCGAGGTCCCACGAGGGACGGCCGAATAGCGCTGGATATCCACCAGCGGCGTGTACTCGAACCGCTGCAACGCGACCTGGTTGTCCTGCAACTCCCGAAGCCACTCGATGAACGCCACATCGGAAGGCACCCGAGCGCGCAACGGCAGCGTGTTGATGAACAACCCGACGATCGACTCCATCCCGGACAACTCCGCCGGACGACCCGACACCGTCAGACCGAACATCACATCGGACTCACCGCTATACCGCGACAACAGCAGCGCCCACCCGGCCTGCACCACGGTGCCCAACGTCACCCGAGCCCGCCGCGCCAACGCCACCAGACCAGCCGTCACCTCACCCGACAGCTCAACCTGCCGCTTATCCTGCGCCCAGTGCTCGCTGACCTGCCGATCCACCGGCAACGCCGTCGGCGCCTCAAACCCCGCCAGATAACGTCGCCAGAACTCCTCCGCGTCCTTCGGCTCCTGCTCTCGCAACCACGCGATGAAGTCCCGGTACGGCCGCACCGCCGGCAAAGACAACGGCTCCCCCACCAGCAGAGCCTCGTAAACCTGCGACACCTCGTCCATGACGATGGGCAGACTCCACCCATCGAAGGCACCCTGATACAGGCACCACACCATCCAGTACCGGTCATCACCCCGATCGACCAGATACACCCGCATCAACGGCGGACGCGCCAGATCGAACCCACGCTCACGATCAGCAGCCAGCAACGATTCCAACCGGCCCTGCTGCACCTGCGCATCATTGGCGTCGGACCAGTCCGCCACCTCGAACGGCACCTCGACCCGGTCATAAACCACCTGAACCGGCTCGGGCACACCCTCCCAGACGAACGCGCTCCGCAGCGCCACGTGCCGTTCCACGACGACATCCCACGCCTGCCGCAACAGCCGCGCATCGAGGGCACCGGTGAACTCGTAGACGCCCTGCGCCCAATACACGCCCCGCCCATCCGCCGGCGCCTCGACCACGTGGAACAGCATCCCCTGCTGCACCGGAGCCAACGGATACACATCCTGAATCCGCCCACCACCCGGCAACGCATCCACCGCCGCCTGATCCAACCTCACCAACGCGAAATCCGACGGCGTGAACCCACCCGCCCCCGGCAACAGACAATGCTCCACCAACGCCCGCAACGCCCGCACATAGCTCTCCGCGACCCGCTCGATCGTCTCGGCACGATGCAGACCCCTGCAGAAGTACCACTCGAACGCCATCTCGCCATCGGCCGTCTGAAACGCCTCGATCTGCAACACATGCGAACCCGTCTCACCACTGGGCCCACACAACTCCGGCGACAACTCCCGAACCAGCAACCCCACCGCCTCATCACCGGCGACGTCAGCACCACCCATGTAATTGAACAGAACCTGCCGATCCGCCACCTGACCCAGCTCACCCGTCAGATAACGCAGGGCCCCATAACCCACACCACGATCAGGACTACCGCGCAACTGCTCCTTGACCGACTTGAGCACCACCGCCGGATCGCCCAGATCGGCAGCAGCCAACCTGACCGGGAAGATCGAAGTGAACCAACCCACCGTCCGCGACAGATCGACCTCTTCAGCGATGGCCTCCCGACCATGACTCTCCAGATCGATCGTCACCGCATCGGTGCCCGCCCACTCACCCAACGCCTGCAACAGCCCGGCCAGCAACACATCGTTGATCTGCGTCCGATACGCCCTGTGCACCCGCGTCAGCAACGCCGAAGTCGTCTCGGCATCCAGCGAAACCCGCACGACCTCATCCGCCCGCTCGCCACCGCCTCCAGTCTCATCAACCGGCACGGCGAAGCCGGATTCCACCTGCTGGGTCCAGTACGGCAGCTGTGCTCGCACCTCATCCGAGGCGGCATAGCTCTGCAGCTTCTCCGCCCACTGCTGGAAGGACGTCGTCTTGGCAGGCAGCGGCTCGCCTCGGTAAGCGCTGTCGAGGTCCTCCAGCAGGACGTTCCACGACACGCCATCCATCACCAGGTGATGAACAGTGATCCCCAGCCAGCCCGGCTCCTCGCCCCGATCGAAGTAGACCACCCGGATCAACGGCCCATCGGCCAGGCTCAACGACGTCTGCGCGAGCGTCATCCGCTCGACGACCTGGGCCTCAACCATCCCGACCGCATCCACGACCGAGAAGATCTCCGCCAACTCGCGCTCAACAATGCGCTGCGCCCAAGCTTCCCGAACCGGGTCATAGACGAACCGGATCCGCAGCGCGTCATGATGCGCCACCACAGCATCCACCGCACGCGCCAACGCCGAGGCATCGGCCCCAGGCGCGAGCTCGAACATGCCCGACCAGTTCCAATGATCACGATCAGCGATGTCCTGACCGACGAACCAATGCTGGATCGGCGTCAACAACACCGGCCCCGACACCGCCCCCTGCTCGGCCAGCACCGGCGTGGCCGTAAGCCGCACCGACCCGGCCAGCTCACCCACACTCTGCCGCGCGAACACATCCGCCACATCCAGCCGCAACCCCGCCGCCCTGGCCCGAGCC
>NZ_QNFZ01000148.1 GCF_003313395.1 Nonomuraea lactucae
CCGTGGCTGGCGCGCCTGCCCAGGCCGCGGTGGCTGCCGGGCGCCGGGGCCGCGCTGGTGCTCCTCGTCATGGCCGGGCTGGCCGTACGGCCGTGGCTCCAGACGGTGCGCCGTACGGCGACGACGCCCGCCGACCGGCTGACCGCGAGGTTCATCGAGGACACCCAGCGGGCCAACGGCCTGCCCGTCGACGGGAGCCGGCTCTACTTCGAGCAGTCGCTGCACTGGGTCGCCTGGTACGTCGGCGTGCCGGTGCTCGTGCTGGCCACGCTCGCCGCGGCCGTGCTGGCGCGCAGGCTGCTGGAGGGCCGGTCGTCCGAGTGGCTTGCCCCGCTGGCCGTGATCGGCTGGACCACGGTGACCACGCTGCTGCGGCCGGAGATCACGCCCGACCACCCGTGGGCGGCCCGCCGCCTGGTGCCCGTCGTGATCCCCGGGATGATCCTGCTCGCGGTGTGGGGGCTGGATTGGCTGCTCGGCAGGCTGCGCGGGCGAGGTTACGGGCCGCGCGCCCTGCGCCGGGCGGCCGTGGTGGGGGCGGCGCTCGTGCTCGTGCCACCGGTCGTGACCTCGATCGGCACGGGGTTCACCCCTGTCGGGCGCGGCGAGCGGGCGGCCGTGGCGGCCATGTGCGCGCGGATACCGGCCGGCGCCTCGGTGCTCCTCGTCGAGCGGGTCACCGGCGAGCGGTTCACGCAGCTCGTACGCGGTGTGTGCGGCGTCCCGGCGGCCCAGGCGCGCCGTGGGGGAGGCGGGAGCGACACGATGCCACCGGAGAAAGAAGTGCGCCGGCTCGTCGGGCGGATCAGGGCAGCCGGCCGGGTGCCGGTCGTGCTGGCCGCAGAGCCCGCCCAGGTGGCTCCCTACGGCCCGCCGGTCCAGGTGATGGCGCTGGTCACGAGGCAGGACGAGCGCTCGCTGACCGGGCCGCCCGACGGCACGTGGTCGCTGCGGATCAACGTCTGGATGGCCGTCGCCTGACCTCGCACCGCGCTCGATCGCGCGCTGTGCGTGCCCGATGTGGATCCGGCCTGCTGCGGGGCAGAGTACCCTCGACGCACGTGAGCACGCCTGAGATCCCCGAGAGTGGAACCGCCGTGGAACAAGCGCCATACGTCACGATCGTCCTGCCCTGCTACAACGAGCAGGACCACGTCATCGACGAGGTCGAGCGCATCACCGCGGCGATGGACTCGAGCGGCTACACCTACGAGCTGGTCGCCGTCGACGACTGCTCGACCGACGAGACGCTGATGAGGCTGCAGGAGGCCGCGCCCAAGTTCCCGCACCTGCGCATCCGCGCCTTCCACCGCAACGGCGGGTCCGGCACCGTGCGCCGGATCGGCACCCAGGAGGCCAAGGGCGAGATCGTCGTCTGGACCGACGCCGACATGACCTACCCCAACGAGCGCATCCCCGAGCTGGTCCAGATCCTGGAGAAGGATCCGACCGTCGACCAGGTGGTCGGCGCGCGCACCAGCGAGGAGGGCTCGCACAAGCTGCTGCGCGTCCCGGCCAAGTGGGTGATCCGCAAGGTGGCCGAGAAGCTGGCCGGGCAGAAGATCCCCGACCTCAACTCCGGGCTGAGGGCGTTCCGCAGGTCGGTGGCCAGGCCCTACCTGCGGCTGCTGCCGCCCGGGTTCTCGTGCGTGACGACGATCACCCTGTCGTTCCTGTCCAACCAGCACGACGTCTACTACCTGCCGATCGAGTACGCCAAGCGGGCCGGCAAGTCGAAGTTCAGCTTCGTCTCCGACGCCTACCGCTACATCCTGCAGGTGCTGCGGATGATCATGTACTTCAATCCGCTCAAGGTGCTCATGCCGCCCGCGCTCTGGCTGGTGGCGATCGGCGTCGTCAAGGGCGTCTGGGACATGTTCCAGCACCCGTTCTACTTCCCGGCCAACACCGTCATGATCTTCCTGTCGGGGTTGCTGATCGGCTCGGTGGCGCTGCTGGCCGACCTGATCGTGCGGTCGCGGGGGGACTAGCGTGCGCGTCGCCGTCATCGGCCCGGCCCATCCGTACAAGGGGGGCGGGGCGCAGCACACCACCGAGCTCGCGCACCGGCTGGCCGCGCTCGGCCACGACGTGGTGATCGAGTCGTGGCGGGCGCAATATCCCTCGTTCCTCTACCCGGGGCAGCAGACGATCTCCGAACCCGAGGGCACGCCCTACCCGCGGACCGAGCGCAGGCTCGACTGGCGCCGCCCCGACGGCTGGCTCGCCGCGGGCCGGCGGCTCCGGACCGCCGACCTGGTGGTCCTGGCCGTGCTGAGCCCGGTGCAGGTGCCCGCCTACCTGGGCATCCTGTACGGCCTGCGCCGCCGGGCCAGGGCGGTCGCCCTGTGCCACAACGTGCTGCCCCACGAGCGCAAGCCGTACGACGAGCCGCTGATGAAGGCCCTGCTCGGGCGGGTCGACGGCGTGCTGGCCCACTCCGAGCAGCAGGCGGGGCTGGCCCGGTCGCTGACCGGCGGGCCGGTGGCCGTGGCGGGGCTGCCGCCGCACCTGCCCTCCACGCGCGCCGAGCGGTCCGCCACCGTGCACCGCAGGCTGCTCTTCTTCGGCATCGTCCGCCCCTACAAGGGGCTCGACGTGCTGCTGCGCGCGCTGCCCGAAGGGGTGTCGCTCACCGTGGCGGGCGAGTTCTGGGGCGGGCTCGACGGCACGAGGGCGCTGGTGGACGAGCTGGGCATCGCCGACCGGGTCGAGCTGCGGCCCGGCTACGTACCCGCCGAGGAGGTGGCCGGGCTGTTCGCCCGGGCCGACGCGCTCGTGCTGCCCTACCGCGACGCCACCGCCAGCCAGAACGTCTGGCTCGGTCACGAGCACGGTGTGCCGGTCATCGCCACCCGTGTGGGCGCGCTCGCCGAGCACGTCACCGACGGGGTGGACGGGCTGCTGGTCGAGCCCGGCGACGTCGAGGCGCTCAACCAGGCGATCACGCGTTTCTACGCCTCGGGGGAGCCCGAGAGGTTGCGGTCGGGCGTCAAGGCGGTCGACCCGGACCCCTTCTGGTCGGCGTACACGGGCACGCTGCTGGCCCTCTGACGGCCCAGCAGGAACGCGACGCCCGCCGCGCCCAGGTCGGCCAGCGTGAACACCAGCCGCGAGACCACCGCCACGGCGAGCGCCGCTCCGGTGCCGCCGAGGAGCGGCGCGAGCACCAGCACCATCGCCCCCTCCCGGACGCCCACGCCGGCCGGGACGACGAAGGTGAGCAGCCCGGTCGCCCAGGCGAAGGCGTACGCGCCGGTCGCCACCACGTAGAGGTCCCACCGGCCCGAGAGCAGCCAGGTGTGCACGCCGTACACGAACCAGCCGAGCGCCGTCCACGCGGTGGCGACCAGCACCGTGCGGCCGGGCAGCACGCTCTCCAGCGGCTCCTTGCGCGCCAGGCGCAGCGCCAGGTTGAGCCCCCAGGTGAGCACCCGGGGATGCAGGCACACGACGATCACCGGGACGAGCAGCAGCAGGTACCAGGCCTGGCGGACCGCCTGCTGGGTGGCCAGCGTCGCGGCGGCGATGGCCAGCGCCACCCCCAGGTTGATCACCAGGGACAGCGAGATGCACGCGAACGTGCGCCGCGGCGGGCTCCCGTGGTCGCGCCCGAGCTCCATCATCGCCGCGTACGCCCAGACCGAGCCCGGGATGTACTTGCCGAGCTGCCCCACGAACATGATGCGCCCGGCCACCCGCATCGGCAGCGGCGAGCCGAGCCCGGCGAGCACGTGCCGCCACGCCACCAGCATGCAGAACTGGCCCAGCAGCACCACGGCGAACGCGCCCGGCACCGCCCACGGCGACAGGCCGGCGACGGCGGCCGTGGTCTCGTGCCAGTTGGAGGCGAGGCCGTACCCCAGGAATCCGAGCGCGACCAGCGCGAGCAGGACGCGCAGCAGGCGGCGGAGCATTCGCCAAGGCTACGCGTGATCGTAACCGGCTGGTAGGGGCATCGCCGAACGCGGTTCCGGAGAAGTCGCGGCGCGAGCGCGGGTACTGTAGGGCGGCGTGGGTACGGAACGGGTCGCGCAGCTCGAATACTCCGAGTTCCAGTCGGCCATGCTCGACGAGGCCAAACGCAGGCGCAAGGCCGCCAAGATCATCGCGGTGCTGGAGCACTTCCAGGGGCCGCTCCAGGGGCTGACCGTCGGCGACGTGGGCTGCTCGGCCGGGTTCATCGCCGACGAGCTGGCCGGGGCCGGGGCCGCGCACACGCTGGGCGTCGACATCGACGTGCCCGGGCTGCGCAGGGCGGCCGACCGGTTCGGCGGGCGGGTGGCGTTCGTCTGCGGCGACGGCACCGCGCTGCCGTTCCCCGACGGGTCGGTGGACGTGCTGGTGTTCAACCACATCTACGAGCACGTCGTCGATCCCGACGCCGTGGTGGCCGAGATGCGCCGGGTGCTGTCCGACGGCGGCGTGCTCTATCTCGGGCTGGGCAACCGGCTGGGCGTCATTGAGCCCCACTACAAGCTGCCGTTCCTGTCCTACCTGCCGCCCGCGCCGGCCGACCGCTACGTGCGCGCCTTCGGCCGGGCCGACCACTACTACGAGCGCTTCCGCACCCGGCGGGGGCTGCGCCGGATGCTGCGCGCCTTCCACGTGTGGGACTACACGATCCCGGTGCTCGCCACGCCCGAGCGCTTCGCCGGCTCGGAGCTCTTCCCCGGCGCGCTCGGGCGGCTGCTGCGAGCCGCGCTGGCCCGCACGCCCCTCGCCGCGCTGCGGCTGCTGCTGCCGCTCGTGCCCACCTATATCTGGGTGGCGACCAAGACCCCGCGGCGCCCGGCCGGCGCCGCGCTCCCGCGACCTCCCCAGCCGCTGTGACGGCGAGCGGATCGCGGATGGCCGGGGAAGTCGCGGGTGACGCCTCCCCCACGCGCCGGGGCTGGGGCGCGCGCCGGCTGCTGCGGCTCGGGTTCCTGCTGGTCGCGCTGGGGTTCGGGACGTGGGCCGTGGCCCGGCAGTGGAACGACGTGGTGGCCGGGTTCGCCCGGCTGAGCCCTCGGATGCTCGCCGGGTCGCTGGTGGCCGTGGTCGCCGCCCTGCTCGGCGCCATGCTCACCTGGCGCACGCTGCTGGCCGACCTCGGCTCGCCGCTGCCGTTCCGCCCCGCCACCAGGGTGTTCTTCGTAGGCCAGCTCGGCAAGTACATCCCCGGCGCCGTGTGGCCGGTGATCGCCCAGATGGAGATGGGCCGCGACCTGGGCGTGCCGAGGTCGCGCAGCGCCGCCGCGTTCTTCCTGATGATGCCCATCCAGCTCGCCACCGGCCTGCTCGTCACCCTGGTCACGCTCGGCTGGGACCGGTACGGCGGGCTGCTGCTGCTCGTCCCGCCGCTCCTGGTGCTCCTGGAGCCCAAGGTGATCAACGGCCTGATCGGCTTCGGCCTGCGCAGGCTCGGGCGGGAGCCGCTGGAGCGCCCCCTCACCCGGCGCGGCATGCTGACCGCGCTCGGCTGGGCGCTGGCGGGCTGGACCTGCTACGGCCTTCACCTGTACTTCTTCATCCCCCAGGCCGGCATGCTCTTCGCCCTCGGGGCGTTCGCGCTGTCGTGGTGCCTGGGCATCCTGACCTTCGTCGTCCCCGCCGGAGCGGGCGTGCGCGAGGCCGCCATGGTGGCCGTGCTGGCGCCGGTGCTCGACAGCGGGGCGGCCATCGCGGTGGCTCTCTGCTCCCGCTTCGTCATCATCCTGGGCGACCTCATCTGCGCTGGTTTGGCGGGAATCGCGGCTCGGCGCAGTGGTGTGTGACTTGAGCCACGATTTGGGGGAGGCTGGTCATAAGCTGAACACGGAGGGGGACGTCAGGATCCCGCGATGATCTTGAGGGGAGAAGATCTTCGTAATGCCTCGAGTGCTCGTCGACGCGGCGGCGGTCCCCGCGGACCGTGGCGCCTTGATCAGGTACGTGGACGGGCTGGTAGCCGGGCTCGACGGGTCGGGGGCTGACCTGATAGTGGTCTGCCAGCGGGCCGACGCGGGCAGATACCGGCGGCTGGCCCCTTCGGCCGATGTCATCCCGGGCCCGGTCTCGCTCACCCACCGGGCCGCCAGGCTCGCCTGGGAACAGACCGGCCTGCCCCTGCTCGCCCGCCAGGCCGGCGCGCAGGTGATCCATGCCCCCTACTACTCGATCCCGCTCCGCGCCGGGATGCCGGTGGTCGTGACGGTCCACGACGTCACCTGGTTCACCGAGCCGGAGCAGCACAGCGCGGCCAGGGCCTCGTTCTTCCGCTCGGCCACCCGCACCGCCGTGCGCCACGCCGCCCGGGTCATCGTGCCCTCCAAGGCGACCCGCGACGAGCTGGTGCGCGTGCTCGCCGCCGACCCGACCCGCATCGACGTCGCCTACCACGGCGTCGACCAGGAGCTGTTCCACCCACCCAGCGAGGAGGAGCGGCGGCGGGCGGCCGAGAGGTGCGGCCTGCACGGCCAGCCGTACGTGGCCTTCCTGGGCGCCCTGGAGCCCCGCAAGAACGTGCCCAACCTGATCCGCGGCTTCGCCGCGGCGGTCAAGAACCTCGACGACCCGCCCGCGCTGGTCATCGGCGGCGGCGTGCACGAGGACGACGTCGACGCCGCCTGCCGCGAGGTGGAGGCCACGGTCAAGGTGGTGCGCCCCGGCTTCCTGGGCGTGCCCGGCCTGCCCGGCTTCCTCGGCGGGGCGCTCGTGGTGGCCTTCCCGTCGCTCGGTGAGGGATTCGGGCTGCCGGTGCTGGAGTCCATGGCCTGCGGCGCGCCGGTGCTGACCACGCACCGCACGTCGCTGCCCGAGGTGGGAGGCGACGCCGTCGCCTACACCGAGCCCGACGCCGACAGCATCGCGCAGGCGCTCGGCCAGCTCCTCGCCTCCCCCGAGAGGCGGCGCCGGCTCCGGGAGGCCGGGTTGGCCAGGGCGCGCGAGTTCACCTGGAAGGCGTCGGCCGAGGCACATCTCAGCTCTTATCAACGTGCCGCGGAATAGTTGGATAACCTCGCTGAGTGATGGAGAGCTCTTTGCCAGGTCTCGAGGCGATCCTTCTGGTCGGCGGGCAGGGCACCCGCCTGCGCCCGCTGACGCTCGGCACGCCCAAGCCGCTGCTGCCGACCGCCGGCGTGCCGTTCCTGGCCCACCAGCTGGCCCGTGCCCACTCGTTCGGAGTGCGCAGGATCGTCTTCGCCACGTCGTACAAGGCGGCGATGTTCGAGCCCGCCTTCGGTGACGGGTCGGCGTTCGGCCTCTCGCTGGAGTACATGACGGAGGAGACGCCGCTCGGCACCGGCGGGGCCATCCGCAACGCCGCCGAGGCCCTCACCGCAGCTCCCTCCGACCCGGTGCTCGTCCTCAACGGCGACATCCTCTCCGGCCACGACATCGGCGACCAGGTGCGCACCCACATCGCCAGGGGCGCCGCTGTAACGCTCCATCTGACGGAGGTCGACGACCCGACCCGCTTCGGCTGCGTCCCGACCGACGGCGACGGGCGCGTCACCGCCTTCCTGGAGAAGACCCCCAACCCGGTGACCAACCGGATCAACGCCGGTTGCTACGTCTTCACCCGGTCGGTCATCGACCGGATCCCGCGCGGCGAGGTCGTCTCGGTGGAGCGGGAGACCTTCCCGGGGCTCATCGAGTCGGGCGAGCTGGTCCTCGGGTACGCCGACCGCACCTACTGGCTCGACGTCGGCACCCCTTCGGCGTTCGTCCGGGGTTCGCGCGACCTGGTCCTCGGCCGCCTGGCCTCCCCGGCGCTGCCCGGCCCGGCGGGCGAATACCTCGCGCTCGACGGCTCCGACGTCTCGCCCGAGGCCAAGGTCAACGGCGGTTCCGCGGTGGGCGCCGGCGCGGTCGTCGAGGCGGGCGCGGTCGTCTCAGGCAGCGTGCTGAGCGACGGGTGCGTGGTCTGCTCGGAGGCGACGGTGGTCGACTCGGTGATCGGGCGCGGCGCCCGGGTCTGCTCGGGCACGGTGGTGCGCGACGCGGTGATCGGCGACGGGGCGGTGGTGGGGCCGGGCAACGAGCTGCAGGCGGGCGTACGGGTGTGGCCGGGCGTCGAGCTCCCCGAACGCGCCGTCCGCTACTCGAGCGACCTCTGACGCGCACCGGCGCGCCGGTCCCTTCACTCATTGACCCGCGCTCGACATGGTTCGAGCTATCAGACCTCTGTCAGACCTTCGTCGCCGCGGTGCTCCGCTGCTCCCGCCAGTCAGTGCGGGACGGCCGACGCGCCGGTGAGATGCGCTGGCCATCCCAGGCAGTGACGGCCGACGGTGTCGATTCAGATGGCGCGGACCGTCCAGAGCTGCTTCCTGTCACGTGGATCGCACGGTAGCGGCCAGGTTGTCCGGGCACCCGCTCCGTCCTTGGCGTCGCCCGACGCGAGGCACTTACCGGTGAAGCCGTTCTTGATCAATGTGCCCCCCGGGTGTTTCACGTGGACCCACTGCTGGCGGAGGTATGGGTGGTTCGACCCCGGCCCGTCCTTTTTCAGGCAAGGCTCAGTTCGGATGCCGCCCACGTCCATGAGGCAGCGTCCGGTCTCCTCTCCCACTTGGCGGCGGCGTGGGCTGTGCCCGGCACGGTGGCGGCACCGGCGGTCGCCATACCGACGACCAAGGCGACGCGCGCGGTGCTCCGCTTCCAGCTTCACATTCGATGTCTCCTACTCGGTTCCTCATCGGATGTCCGCGACGCCCGCCGCGCCCGGTCCGGCCGAGGTCTGCCCGGGGCGCCTCCGCCGGTGGTATCCCAGCATGCCGTGTGTCGCGATCGTCGCCATCCTGCGGCGCCGCACTGTCCACCTGACACCCCCAGCGACTGTCCAATCGTTATCGCCCCCTGTACGGCGCCGACCGGCCGACCGGCCTCCAGCACCACCGCCGACGTGACCGTGTCACAGAGGCATGGCATGGACTCGGCGGGAGGAGGTCATCTTTACTTGGATGGGGGCAGGCAAGCCCCACCAGTCCGGTTTCGGCCTTAGCGTGACGGCAGAAGGTCAGCGGGTCTGGCTCGGCGATCCTGACGGGCCGAGTTGGCGACCGCCGACGTAGCACGAACTTTGCGCCAGCAGTACCACCTCACCCCAGAGGTGCTGCGGTGGGTGGCACCTGTCGCAATCGAGGTCGCACGATGCGAGGCAGGCTGGATGGCCACACCAGTGGGCGCATCTGCGGGGCTCCCGGGATTCGGCCATCGCTATGACTCCTCGCCGAGAGCGCTGATCATGCGAGGCCCTGGTGCGCGGAGATCAGCACTGCGACCCGCGCGGGTCGGTTCTCGGGGACCATCTCGACGCGGTCGGGTAGTTCCTGGTTGTCCTGGTCTGTACGGGGCAACTCGACCCGATAGACGCCGGACCTGGGCGCGACACTGACTGTGGCCACCCGCCACCCACCGTCCACGTAGACGATCAGACGCGGAGTGTCCGCATCGTCGGGGATGTGGCAGGCCGTCTCGCCCGGGACGTGTGAGATCAGTTGCGCATTGACGCCGATGGTTCGCAGTAGAGGGATAACCTTGTTCAACGCAGCGAAATGCCGTTTGTAGGAGTCTCTGCACGACGGTGAGCAGATGCCGCAACTCCTCGCATTTGATGCCCTGGTCTGGCCTGTTTGCCCCGCCATGTTCTATCACCAGCCGTTCATGTTTGGCTCACGGTGGCATTGTCATCAATCGAACTCGTGGTGCTGTTCTGTCGTGGTGAGTGCATTAACTTGTTCCCCGACAGTTATTCCAAGAGTGGCCCTGAGCAGCTAATTTTGGGGCGTGAGTCACGCAACAGCGTCACACAATCCTGTTGTGGCGGCTGTTGTCGCGGACCGCTACTGCTGTTGTTCGCAGCTGAACGGAGCAAGATGCCAGCCGAACCCGAGCTAGTTCCACCTACGGCCCCAGATGTCGCCTTTGGTGCCGAACTGCGGAAACTTCGCAATCTTCAAGGATGGTCGCAAGACGCCTTCGGGAAGAGAGTCGGCTACTCGGGGACCATGATCGGCTTCATCGAACGAGCACAACGGCCGACACCGGAAGCGTTCGTCACGCGAGCAGAGGAGGTTCTAGGGCTCAGCGGGGAGCTGGTGAAGCTCTGGGAACGGATCGACCCAAGGGCGGCTCCGCCCTGGTTCAGGCAGTGGCCGAAGATCGAGTCGGCCGCCCGCCTGATACGGAGCTGGGAGCCTCTCCTCGTTCCGGGCTTGCTGCAGTCGGCGGACTACGCTCGGGCAGTCCTACGCGGCGTCCCCGGTGCGACAGAAGAGGAAGTCGAAGAGGCACTTGCAGCCCGACTGCAGCGGCAAACGATCTTCAATCGGGCGTCGCCCCCCATCATCGCGGCCGTGCTGGATGAAGGAGTCCTATACCGCCCCATCGGCGGCAAGCAGGTCATGCGACAACAGCTACAACGGTTGTTGCTGCTCATGGACAATCCAAGGATCACCATACAAGTCGTCCCGCTTGAGGCCGGCGTGACCACTGGTCTCCTCGGAGGCTTCGCCATCGCGCAGCTTTCCGAAGCCAAGGACTGGGCCTACCTGGAGTCCGCCAGCGATGGCCAAGTAACCGATCGCGTTGACGAGGTTCAGGACATTAGCCTGAGATACGACACGATCCGTGCATGGGCACACCCCCTGTATGTCACCAAGGGCCTGATCAGCGAGGCGATGGAGAGGTATGAGCAATGAGTGATGATCTGTCCGAGGAGCTGGCTCACGCCGAGTGGCGCAAGGCCAAGGCCTCGGGCGCAAACAACGGCAACTGCCTGGAAGTTGCGCCCCTCTCTGGCGGGCGTGTCGCCATCCGAGACACAGAGGCACTCGATCAGGGTCCGTTTGTCGTCAGAGATGCCGTTTGGGGTGCTTTCCTCGACGGTGCCAAGAAGGGCGAATTCGACTTCTAGCCACAAAGGCCCCCAGGATTCGCTGGGGGCTTTGTGTTTGTCTCGCGCGTCCTTGTTTGTGGTTGTCAGAACAAGCCCAACTTCTGGTCTTGTTCAGGACCCAGCATCTAGCTTCAGGTGAGGATCTGTCTCTTCATCTGGAGGTCTCACCATGCCGAACGGTCAGACGACTGCGCGCCGCCCTTGGGGCCTGACACGAGCCACCAGGCTCCACGCACCGGCCCCCAAGCCATACGCCACTGTCCTGCTCGACGACGCCACCCAGGTCACGCAGTTCTTCGACGACAAGCAGAGGGTGCTGGACATGAGCACGTTCCAGACGGTGACCCTGTCGAGGCCGCATGACGGTGCGGCGAACGCACCCCAGTCGGCGGATGACTCCAACACCGACCAGAAGTAGCAGATTGCAGTCCCCGCGGAGCACCGTCCTAGTGATCACCTCGGTGGAGGACGTAACCGCCAACCTGGTGGTCATGGCGCTTAACGAGCATCGAGGCGTGCAGGTGGCGCGCATAGATCCTGCGGATATCGGTGATGCGCTGGTGTTTGGCACACACATGGGCGCGGGGCTCGGCCGGTGGTCAGGTCGGCTCCGCACGCCGAGCCGTGACGTAGCACTGGATCAGGTCGGGGCGGTGTACTACCGCCGCCCCACGCCATTCTCTACCCGGTTCGCTCACCTGCCTGAGAGGGAACGTGAGTTCGCTGTCACGGAGGCATGGCATGGACTCGGCGGTGTCCTCTACAACCTGCACGGCACCGCGTACGTCAATCATCCCGCCGCGATCACCCGGGCCGACTTCAAGCCTGCGCAGCTCCAGATGGCAGCCCAGCTCGGGATGACCGTCCCGCGGACTCTGATCACCAACGACGTGTCGCAGGCACGTGAGTTCGCTGCTGACGGCCCGATCATCTACAAGTCGTTCAGAGGGGTGCCACCTGCTCCGGATGGTCGGGTCACGGCGATTTGGACGCAGTCTGTCGCCGAGCACGAGCTTGATGACTCGATCTCGGTGACCGCGCACATGTTCCAGACGGAGGTGTGCAAGGAGGCGGACGCCAGGGTGACCGTGATCGGTCGACGGGTGTTCGCGTACCGGATCACGTCACCCGATGGCGCGCTGGACTGGCGCCAAGGCGACTGGGATGCGCTGGTTCACGAGCCGATCGACGTACCCCGGCTGATCGAGGGAGCTCTACACGCCTACCTCGACAGCTTCGGCTTGGTCTTCGGCTGCTTCGACTTCGCGATCGAGGCAGAGACCGGACGATGGGTCTTCATCGAATGCAACCCCAACGGGCAGTGGGCTTGGCTGCCTGGGGCCAGTGAGATGGCTCAAGCCTTCGCTGACGAGATCCTGGAAGGATGGTGGCCGTGACCACGATGGCCGCACAGCTCCGCCAAGCACTGGCGGAGAGCGTCAAGTCCCCCGATTGGCACGATGCGTTGCAGGCGGTGCCACGCGCAGACTTCCTGGGAGACGCCGTCTACAGACACGACCCGGATCGCGGCTGGGTGCCCACGCATCGCACGGAGATGAGCCCCGAAGAGTGGCTCACCCTGGCGTACACGGATGAGACATGGGTTACCCAGATCGACGGTGTGATGGCGGAAGACGCGATCGAGCCCGTCACGATCCTGCGGCCTACGTCATCATCCACGCAACCGAGCCTGGTCGTGCGGATGCTCGAAGCCGCGGGCATCCGCGAAGATCAGACAGTCCTGGAGATAGGCACGGGTACCGGCTACTCCACGGCGCTGATGTCCCACCGCCTGGGCGAGGACGCCGTCACGTCGATCGAGTATGACCCCGTGATCGCGACTCGGGCGAAGCGCGCCATCAACGGAGCAGGCTACGCACCCACGCTGATCGAGGGCGATGGACTGGACGGGTATGAGGGCGGCGCTCCCTACGATCGACTGATCGCCACGTGCGCGGTGCGAACCATCCCTCTGCCCTGGCTGCGGCAGGTCAAGGAAGAAGGAACCATCACGGCGCCCATGTTGGGTTGGCTGGGCGGAGTCGCGTTCGCGCATCTCCGAGTCAGTATGGACGGCACGGCAAGTGGCCGATTCCTCGCGGATGACGTCTATTTCATGCCGGCGCGGGCGCACGCCGCGCCTCCGCGCCCTACCTTGTGGATGGGCGTCGGCGAAGTCAGTCGCAGTGAGCTCGACCCGGCGATCCTGAAGGACGACACAGCGCTTTTCGTGGCTCAACTCGCCATCCCGCAGGCTCACCATGGTTGGGCTGAGGACACCCTCACCCTTCACGATGTGAGTTCTGGCTCTCAGGCCGACATCAGCCCATCACCTGGCGGCGGCTGGGTGGTCCACCAGCATGGGCCACACCGCCTGTGGGACATGGTGGAGGAGGTCATCTTTACTTGGATGGGGGCAGGCAAGCCCCACCAGTCCGGTTTCGGCCTTAGCGTGACGGCAGAAGGTCAGCGGGTCTGGCTCGGCGATCCTGACGGGCCGAGTTGGCGACTGCCGACGTAGCACGAACTTCAAATCGAACTACTGGTGGCGGTTGCGACCGGCGGCCGGTCTGTGCCCGCCGTGGGAATGTCGTGCCATGGGGCCGGTCGATACTGCGCCAGCAGCACCACCTCACCCCAGAGGTGCTGCGGTGGGTGGCACCTGTCGCAATCGAGGTCGCGCGATGCGAGGCAGGCTGGATGGCCTCGAATGCCTCCACGCGGAGGAAGCTGGGGTGTGTGTCAGCGCGGTACGTCGAACAGGTCCGCGTGGTCGCGGGCCCACTCGGCGAAGGGTGTCGGCTCGATGCCCCAGCTCTTGTGAACGTCATGAGGGCTGGGCGCGCCGTAGCCGACCTGGTTGGCCCATTCCTGGCTGTGTGCGACACCCGGGGCCATGCCGTCCCGGAGGGCGTCGGCGATCGTCAAAGGCCGATAGGTGATGCGGGTGTTGGTGACCTCACCGATGACGGCGGCGATGTCCGTGATGCGCACCTCGTCGGCGATGAGTTCGATGAGCTGCCGGTTGAAGCGGTCCGGTTCGTGCAGGGCGGCCACGGCGTACCGGGCGATGTCCACCACACTGACCAGCTGAAGCGGCACATCGGGGGAGTGGACGGAGTCGAGACGGCCCTCGGACCCCCACGGGAACATGCGGTGGGCCTTGGGCGGCAGGAAGTTCTCCATCAGGGCCACCGGCTGCAGGACGACCCACCTGCGCAATGCCGACTTGCGCAGGCGGGCCTCGATCCGCAGGCGGGCGGCGGCGTACTCGTTGGCGTGGTAACCGGTGCCGTAGTCGCGGGTGACGAGGTGGCGTTCGAGGCCGGCGACCGTGGTCTGCACGAACATCTCCACGTCGGCTCGTTCGGCGCTCTCGATGAGGCGCGTGCCGAGCTCGGCCTTGTCGAGTTCGTTGCCGGGCGCGCCGACCGGGACGGCGAAGACGGCGGTCACGCCCTGCATGGCCCTGTCGACGGCCTCGGGGTCGGCGAGGTCGCCCTGGATGTAGGTGGCGCCGAACTGGGCCAGGTACTGGGCGCGAGGAGAGTCGGGTGCGACGGCGTCCATCGCGCGGACGGAGTAGCCGGCGTCACTCAGGTGACGGACGGCGCTGGCGCCTTGGTCGCCGGCGGCGCCGGTCACGAGGACGGTGGTGTGGGGCATGATGTGTCCTTCGATCGCTGGGACAGGTACGGCCGGACGTCCGGGGGAAGACCGGAAGCGGCGGCGCGGGACAGACTCAGCCCGAGGCCAGGGCATTTCGGTGTCGTGCAGCGGGTCGCCGGAGCTGGTCGATCAGGGCGGAAGGCACTCGCCTTCGCCTGCGGCTCGTCGCCGGCCATCGGTAGGAGAGCTTGGTGCCGATGCTGCCGCTGCCGATGAAACCGAGTGTTGCCATGAAAGGGGGTCTCCTCGATCTGATGCGCACGTGGCTCGCTGGTGGTTCTGTCTGAAGGCAGGGCTCAAGCAGGCGCAGGGATGCCTCTGCACCGCCTAACCGGAGCAAGCGCTCCTCTTTAAGGTAGCACAACCGGAGCAAGTGCTCCGCAAAAGTGCGGATCGCGGTATCCTGAATGCCGTGCCCCTCGCCGACCAGCCAACGCCAACGCCCGCGCCCGCGCAGCCCGCCAAGCGCGCCCGCCGAGCGGACGCCGAACGCAACCGCGACGCGATCATCGAGGCGGCCGGCGCCGTCTTCGCCGAGCAGGGCGGCACCGTCGACGTCCGTGAGATCGCCCGGCGCAGCGGCGTCGGCATGGGCACGCTCTACCGGCACTTCCCCACCAAGGACCACCTGCTCGCCACCGTCCTGGAGCAGGAGTTCACCTCCTGGCTCACCGCCGCCCACCAGACGGCGACCGCCACCGAAGACCCCTGGCAGGCCTTGACCGGCTTCTTCGAGCAGACCCTCACCCACCTGGCCCGCAACCGCGCCCTCGTCGAGAGCTACGCCGCCACCGGCGGCCCCACCCACGAATGCGCCCGGCACCGCGACTCCGTCTTCGACGACCTGCGCACCCGCTGCCTGAACGCCGGTCTCCTGCGCCCCGACGTCTCCACCGCCGACCTGGTCCTGCTCATCACGTCCCTGAGCCGGGCGATCCAGGCGACCGGCGACAGCCATCCCGGCCAGTGGCGCCGCCTCCTGCGCATCTCCCTCGACGGACTCAGCAGCCGCAACACCGAACCGCTGCCCGAGCCCGCACCCAACGCGGACCCAGGACGAAGGTGGCGCGCGGCTCCTGGGCGGCTCGGCTGACGGATGGTAATTCGCCCCTGCGCCGGTTGCGCGCCGCCGGTGACCTCACCGCCGACTCAGCGACAGCGCGGGCGCGTCACGCCCGCGCGGCCCGGCGCCCGACGAACTGAAGGGCCTTCGTGGGAGCTGCCCGCCCGTACGCGGTACCGGTGACCGTGGAAAGCGCTGGGAAGGGGCAGACTGGTCGCGTGATGGAGCGCAGGTGGGTGCCCGGCGGGCCGCTGGATGTGGGGCTCGCGTTGAGCCCGCACCGGCGCGGCACCGGAGACCCCGCCTGGCGCAAGACGCTCGACGGGGCCGTGTGGCGTACGTCCAGGACTCCTGACGGGCCCGGCACGCTCCGCGTGAGCGTGAAGGACGGCGGGGTGCTGGGCCGGGCGTGGGGGCCGGGGGCCGGGTGGCTGCTGGAGATGCTTCCGGCGATGCTCGGGGCGGATGACGACGTGTCGGGGTTCGCGGTCAGGCACGAGGTGCTGGCCGACGCGGCCCGCCGGTACGCGGGGCTGCGGATCGGCCGGACGGCGCGCGTCATGGAGGCTCTCGTCCCGGCCGTGCTCGAACAGAAGGTGGTCGGCCGCGAGGCGTGGCGGGCGTGGCGGTGGCTGCTGCACAGGTACGGCGAGCCCGCGCCGGGCCCCGCGCCGGAGGGTATGCGGGTCGTGCCCGAGGCCGTGGTGTGGCGGCAGATCCCCTCGTGGCACTGGCACCGCTCGGGCGCCGAGGCCGTACGCGCCAGGACGATCGCCACGGCCGCGTGGCACGCCGAGAAGCTGGAGGCGGCGGCCACGAGCGAGGAGCTCGACCGGCTGCTGCGGGCGCTGCCGGGGGTGGGGGTGTGGACGTCGGCCGAGGTCCGGCAGCGGGTCCTCGGCGACCCCGACGCCGTCAGCGTGGGCGACTTCCACCTCGCCAAGATCGTCGGGTACGCGCTCACTGGGCGGAAGACGGACGACCCGGGGATGATGAGGCTGCTGGAGCCCTACAAGGGGCACCGGCACCGGGCCACGGTCCTCATCACCCTCACCGGGCTGCGCCCGCCCGCGCGCGGCCCGAGGATGCCCGCGCGTGACTACCGATCCTTCTGAGCCGGGGTGCTTTGCCCGGCCCCTGGGTGCGGGGCGCGAACTCAGCTGGTCGTAATGTGCCCTTTATGAGTCTTGTCAGTGATTCCGCGCTCCGCCGCGCGCTCGCCCGCGCCCGTGACGGGAAGGCCCTCGACGTCACCGAGGCGACGGTGCTGCTGCACGCCCGCGGCGCGCACCTGGACATGCTCCTCGAACACGCCTCCCGGGTGCGGGACGCCGGGCTCGCGGCGGTCGGCCGGGAGGGGATCATCACCTACAGCCGCAAGGTCTTCATCCCGCTGACCAGGCTCTGCCGCGACAAATGCGGCTACTGCACCTTCGCGACCGCGCCCCACAAGCTTCCCGCGGCGTTCCTGAGCCCGGACGAGGTGATGGAGATCGCCAGGCAGGGCGCGGCGATGGGGTGCAAGGAGGCGCTGTTCACGCTGGGGGACCGGCCCGAGGACCGGTGGCGGCAGGCGCGGGAGTGGCTGGACGCGCACGGTTACGACGACACGCTCTCGTACGTGCGGGCGATGGCCATCAGGGTGCTGGAGGAGACCGGGCTGCTGCCCCACCTCAACCCCGGCGTGCTGAGCTGGCGTGACCTGCAGCGGCTCAAGCCCGTGGCGCCGTCGATGGGCATGATGCTGGAGACGACGTCGCGGCGGCTGTTCGAGGAGAAGGGGCAGCCGCACCACGGCTCGCCGGACAAGGATCCGGCCGTGCGGCTGCGCGTGCTGGAGGACGCGGGGCGCTCCAACGTGCCGTTCACGACCGGGATGCTCATCGGGATCGGTGAGACCGTCGAGGAACGGGCCGATTCGATCTTCGCGATGCGGCGGGTGGCGCGCGAGTACGGCGGCATCCAGGAGGTCATCGTCCAGAACTTCCGCGCCAAGCCCGACACCGCAATGCGCGGCCTGCCGGACGCGGACCTGCAGGAGCTGGCCGCCACGATCGCCGTGGCCCGGCTGGTGATGGGCCCCCGGGTGCGTCTCCAGGCCCCGCCCAACCTGGTCGACTCCGAGTACGAGCTGATGATCCGTGCCGGGATCGACGACTGGGGCGGCGTGTCACCACTGACCCCCGACCACGTCAACCCCGAACGCCCGTGGCCGCAGATCGACGACCTGGCCGCCCGGACGGCCGAGGCGGGCTTCCGGCTGCGCGAGCGCCTGACCATCTACCCCGAGTACGTGCTGGCCGGTGAGCCCTGGCTGGATCCCCGGCTGTTCGCCCACGTTCAGGCGCTGGCCGACCCCGAGACCGGCCTGGCCAGGGAGGACGCGGTGCTCCAGGGGATGCCGTGGCAGGAGCCGGACGGCGGGTTCGCCGCGTCGGGCCGGGTGGACCTGCACGTCGAGGTGGACACGTCGGGCCGGACGAAGGACCGCCGCGACGACTTCGACAACGTCTACGGGGACTGGGACGCCCTGCGCGACCGCCTCACCCCCATGGGCGGCGCGAGCGCCGCGGATGGGGGCGTGAGCGCCGCGGATGGGACGGCGGCCGGCGCGAGTGCCGGGAGCGGGACGGCGGCTGGGAGCACGCCCGGTGAGGTGCGGCAGGCGCTCAGGCGGGCCGCGAGCGACCCGGCCGGGCTCACCGAGGACGAGGCGGTGGCGCTGCTGTCGGCCGACGGCGAGGCGCTGGAGGAGCTGGCCGCCATCGCCGACGACCTTCGCCGCCAGGCCGCCGGCGACGACGTCACCTACGTGGTCAACCGGAACATCAACTTCACCAACGTCTGCTACACCGGCTGCCGCTTCTGCGCGTTCGCCCAGCGCAGGACGGACGCCGATGCCTACACCCTGAGCCTGGAACAGGTGGCCGACCGGGCCGAGGAGGCGTGGCTGGCGGGCGCCACCGAGGTGTGCATGCAGGGCGGCATCCACCCCGACCTGCCCGGTACGGCCTACTTCGACCTGGCCAGGGCGGTCAAGGCCAGGACCCCCGGCATGCACGTGCACGCCTTCTCCCCGATGGAGGTGGTCAACGGCGCCAGCCGTACCGACCTGTCGATCGAGGAGTGGCTGCGCGCGGCGAAGGAGGCCGGCGTCGACTCGCTGCCGGGGACGGCGGCGGAGATCCTCGACGACGACGTGCGCTGGGTGCTCACCAAAGGCAAGCTGCCGACCCGCGAGTGGATCGAGGTCGTCACCACGGCCCACCGGGTGGGCATCCCGACCACGGCCACGATGATGTACGGCCACGTGGACAACCACCTCCACTGGGTCAGGCACATCAAGCTGATCAGGCGGCTGCAGGAGGAGAGCGGCGGGTTCTCGGAGTTCGTCCTGCTGCCGTTCGTGCACACCAGCGCGCCGATCTACCTCGCGGGCATCGCCCGGCCCGGCCCCACCGCGCGGGAGAACCGGGCCGTGCACGCGGTGGCCAGGATCCTGCTGCACGGCGCGATCCGGAACATCCAGTGCTCCTGGGTCAAGCTCCAGGACGACCTGTGCCGCCAGGTGCTCACCGGCGGGGTGAACGACCTGGGCGGCACGCTCATGGAGGAGACGATCAGCCGGATGGCGGGGTCGGAGAACGGCTCGTACAAGACGATCAGCGAGCTGCGTTCGATGGCGGGAGTCACGGGCAGGCCGGTCAGGCAGCGCACCACAGAGTACGGCCGGCCGAGCGAGGAGCGCCTGGCCGCCTCGCGGACGAGCGACGGTGTCTGCCAGAGCGTGCGACGGGTCCTGCCGATGGCGTAGGTATAACATGTTCTAGCGGACACTTGCTTCTGGTACGGGAGGCACTGGGAGAATCGTCACTCCCCTGCAGAGAGGTTCACCGTGCGGTTGGGTCGACACCGCGCCGCGTTAAGCCCTGAGCTGCGGCGCAGGAAGGCACTCCAGCGAGGCATGCTGGCCGGCGTCGCGACCGTGGTCCTCGTGGCGGCCACGCTCGTCGTGCTCTTCGGAGGCGGTGGTGCGCTGTGCTCCACGCGAGAGCCTGTTCTGGTCAACGTGGCCGCCGCGGTCGACGTGGCGCCCGTCGCCATGGAGGCGGCAGCCCGCTTCAACGAGACGCGCACCTCCAGCGGTGGCCGGTGCGTGCTCGTACAGGTCACCGAACAGCCGCCCGCCACCGTGCTGCGCACGCTGATCGGCGACCGGGCGGGCGTGCTGCGTGAGCGGCCCGACGGCTGGATCGCCGACTCCTCGGCCTGGATCCGGCTGGCCCGCAAGCAGGGCGCGAGCGCGCTGCCCGCGGGCGAGAGCGTGGTGGCCACCTCGCCGCTGGTGTTCGCCACCCGGTCCTCGCTGGCGCAGCGCTTCTCCGTCGGCAAGACCGAGATGAACTGGCGCATGGTCTTCCCCGCGACCGTGCGCGGCCGGCTGACGCCCACCGACGACGAGCCGGACATCGTACGCGTGCCCGACCCGTCGCTGGCCGGCGCGGGCATCGCGACGGTCGCCGCCGCCAGGGACGTGGTGGGCACCGGGCCGGAGGCGGACAAGGCGCTGACCGCGTTCGTCCGCTGGGCGCAGGCGGGCTCGGCCCCCGACTACCGCACCATGCTGGCGGCCGTGGACGACCGCGCGTTCTGGCAGCGGCCGGTCGTCATCGTGCCCGAGCAGTCGGTGTGGAGCCACAGCAGGCAGCCGTCGCCCGACCCGGTCGTCGCGCTGCACCCGCGCGAGGGCACGATCAACCTCGACTACCCGTACGTGGTCACCGCCACCGACCCGGACGTGGCCGAGGCCTCGACCGTCTTCGCCGAGTGGCTGCGCGGCCAGGAGGCGCAGGAGTTGGTACGGCGGGCGGGATTCAGGTCCGGCGACGGCATGCTGCCACCCATCTCGCCCGGGCCTGAGATCCCGGCCGAGGCGCCGAGGACGCGGCCGTCGGTGACGCCGGAGGACATCGACGAGGCGTTGCAGGCGTGGAGCAGGCTCGCGCCGCCCACGAACATCCTGGTGCTGGCCGACGTGTCCAGGCACATGGCCGAACGGCTCAAGGGCGGCGGCACCCGGGTGGGCGTCGCGCTGCAGGCGGCCAAGATCGGGCTCCGGCTCTTCCCTGAGTCGACGCACATGGGCCTGTGGGAGTTCGCCCAGTCGATAGGCGGCATCAGGGACTACCGGGAACGGGTGGGCCTCGGCCCGATCAACAGGCCGGAGACCGGCCAGGTCGTCCGGCGCGGCGTGCTCGACCAGCTGACCAGCTCGATCACCGCGCGCCCCGACCTGGACAGCTCGCTCCACGACGCGATACTCAGCGGCTTCCGCGAGGTCGGCGGGGAGTACCGCGAGGAGATGAACAACACCCTCCTGGTGATCACCGCGGGCAAGGACGACGGCCGGGGCGCGAAGCTCCAGCAGCTTCTCGACGTGCTCAAGAAGGAGTGGGACCCGGACAGGCCCGTCCAGATCGTCATCATCGCGTTCGGCGACGGCGTCGACCGTGACGGTCTCGCCAGGATCACCACGGCCACGAACGGCTCCCTGCACGTCGCCCAGCAGCCTGACGAGATCATCGACGTCTTCCTCGCCGCCCTGGCGCGCCGGCTCTGCCACCCCACCTGCAAGCCGACGGCGTAAGGGGAGCCCGCGTCCCCTTACGCCGCCACGAGCCGATCGATCAGTCCGGCACGGTCCCGGTCGGCGGCTCGGTCCTCGTCAACGGCCGTGGGCCGGTGACCTGGTGGACGCGCGTCAGACGCGGGCCCAGAGTGCCGGGACGTTCGGGGGTTCCCAGCCGGTGATCGCGGTGTGCGCCTGGACGCACCGGTAGGTCGCGCCGCCGTAGGTCACCGTCGATCCGACGCTGTAGGCGGTGCCCGCCTGCCAGGTGCCGCCGGGGTTCGGGGGAGGAGTGGGGTTCGGAGGCGGGGTCGGGTCGCCGCCACCGCCGCCGATCTGCAGGTCGATGCAGGCGTAGAAGGCGTTGGCCGTGTCCGCGATGTTCCAGATCGCCAGGACCTTCTGCCTGCCGGAGAACCCGGAGAGGTTCACGGTGTGGGAGACGTTCGGGGGTGGCTGGACCCCTCCGCCGCTGAACGAGGCCAGCCTGGTGCCGCCGATGTAGTACTCGTAGTCGCTGGTGGCGTGCCGGGCGGTGAACGTCCAGTTGAAGGTCACCGAGGTGCCGACCGACGTGACGGGCCAGGGCTTGCTCTCGTCGCTGAGCTGGGCGAAGCGGGCGAGGTTGGCGTGGCAGCTGCGCAGGCCCTTGGGCCCTTCCACGCTCTGCGGCTCGTAGATGATCTCGCCGCAGTTGGGCACCTGGCCGCGGGCGCAGAACGCCTGGCGGCTGGGTGGCGAGTTGACGTAGCCGTGGGCCTGCGCCGGCTGCGCGACGAACATCGTGGCAGCGATGGCGATCACTGCCGTGGCGAGTAACGTGAGCGTCCTTCGCATGAAAGTTGCTCCTTTACCTGGGGGGTGCTTCAAATGTAAAGGAAACTTTCCTAAGGGTAAATGGGCACTGACACACCGTGTCAGGCCGCCGGCCTGCGATGATCGGCTCAGCGCGGCACGATGAAGTCGCCGGGATCGCGCGGGGGCCGCTCGCGCGGCGGGGCGGCGGCGTGGCCGACCGCCACGCAGCCCATCGGGTCCCACGACTCGGGCAGGTCGAGCACCTCGCGCACCACCGGCCGGCAGAACATCGTGGACGACACCCACGCCGACCCGAGCCCTTCGACGGCCAGCTGGATCAGGAAGTTCTCGACGCCCGCGCCGGTCGCGACCACGAACATCTCCCGCTCGGCGGCGTTGCGCCGCGCGTCGCGGTAGGTGTGGGAGCCCTCCATCACCAGGCACGGCACCACCAGGTAGGGGGCGTTGCGGAGCACGTCGCCGCGCCTGACCCGCTTGGCGATCGACTGCTCGGTGAAGCCGTCGCCGCGCAGGTCGGCGATCCACGCCTCGCGCATGGCGTCGAGCAGCTTGAGCCGGGCGCCGGCAGACTCCACCAGGACGAAGCGCCACGGCGTCGTGTGGTGGGGCGCGGGGGCCGCGATGCCCGCCGCGACCGCCCGCCGTACCGCGTCGGGGTCGACCGGCTCGGCGGAGAACTCGCGGATCGTCCGGCGGGCGAACACCACGTCGCGCGCGCCGTAGCGGAACAGGTCCTCGTCGGCCGGCCGGATCAGCGGCCGGACCCCCGGGCCGTCGTCGTCGGTGACCAGGTGGGCCAGGCCCCGCACCACCGCGACCGGAACGCCCGCGAGCTTGCCCTTGACCAACTCGGCCGCGGCGGCGATCTCGTCGGCCAGGGCGGTCACGGTGGCGTTGAGGGGGTTGCCGTGGGTGTCGGTGGCGCCGCGGAGATCTTCGAGTGGCACCACGCCCGCGGCGCCGATGGCCACGTCGGTGAGGCCGTGCCGCCAGGGACGGCCGAAGGTGTCGGAGAGGATCACGCCGACCCGGGGGGCGAGCGCGGCCCGGATCCGCCGGGCGGAGGCGTCGGGGTCCTCCGGCAGCAGCAGGACGGTGCCGGCCTCGGTGTTGGAGGCGTCGACCCCGGCCGCCGCCATCACGAACCCGTGGCGCGTCTGGGAGATCACGGTGTCGCCCCGCCGGGCGACCACCCTGGTGGTCTCGTCCTCGATCGCCGCCACGCGGTCGGGCGCCCGGCGCACCCGCCCCTCCGCCTTACTGACGATCTTGGAGGTGATGACGACGATGTCGCCGTCACGCAGCCCGGCGTCCTGGAGCAGGGCCGCGACGTCGTCACCGGGGCGCACCTCCCCGATGCCGGTGACGGGGAGGATCTCGATCGCCGTACGGCCGCTCATCGGGCCAGCTCCAGAGCGAGGTCGAGGGCGGTGCGGGCGATGTCGGCCGTCGCGTCGGCGTCGTGCATGAGGATCGGGCGCGCGACCACCTCGACTCCCTCCAGCCGGACTTCCGCGTCCTCGGGGGCCACCAGCCAGCCGTCGATCAGCTCGGAGCCGTAGAGGTCGAGCACCGCCTGCGCGGAGGTCTCCACGCCGACGGCCGTGAGGCAGGCGTCGGCCATCCCCCGCACGGGGGCGCCGCCGATGATGGGGGAGACGCCCACGACCGTCTTGGGCAGCAGCGCCTCGCGGATGCCGGGCACCTGGAGGATCGTGCCGATGCTCACCACCGGGTTGGACGGCGGCAGGATCACCGCGTCGGCCTCCTCGATGGCCTCCAGGACGCCCGGAGCGGGTCTCGCGGTGTCGGCGCCGACCAGGGCGATCGACTCGGCGGGCACCGAGGCGCGCAGCCGTACCCACCACTCCTGGAAGTGGATCGCCCGCCTGCCCCTGTCGTCGTCGATCACCACATGGGTCTCGCAGCGGTCGTCGCTCATGGGCAGCAGGCGCACGCCGGGCTGCCAGCGAGCGCACAGCGCCTCGGTGATCTGTGACAGCGGGTAGCCCGCCTCCAGCATCTGGGAGCGGACGATGTGGGTGGCGAAGTCGCGGTCGCCCAGCCCGAACCACTGCGGCTCCATCCCGTACGCCGCCAGCTCCTCCTTGACGACGTGGGACTCCTTGGCCCGGCCCCAGCCCTGCTCCTCGTCGATGCCGCCGCCCAGTGTGTACATGACCGTGTCGAGGTCGGGGCAGACCCGCAGGCCGAACAGGGTGATGTCGTCGCCCGTGTTGCCGATCACGGTGATCCGGGCGTCGGGGGCGGTCGCGCGCAGGCCGCGCAGGAAGCGGGCGCCGCCGATGCCGCCGGCGAGGGACACGATGTGCATGTGGCCCAGTCTTCCACCGGCCTCCGACAGACCTTCCTGGGGAGCCCCATTGCCCGGAAATTTCGGAGATTGAGGATTAAAGCATGTGCATTTGGGGAAAGAGAGGTGTTTGTGACTCGTGCCGCTGGGGGCGGTCATGTGGCAAACTCCCATCGGGCCAAAGGGTTCGATGGGGGTAGTCGTGAACAAACTTGACGTCGACCGGTTGAAGCAGCCGGCCGCCTGGCTGATGCTCGCCGTGGGCGGGCTGAACGTGCTGCTGGCGGTGGGCAGGGTGCTGATCGGCTCGTCGAGCCCGTTCGGCGGCGATTCCCTCGCGGAACGGGCCTTGGCCAATTTCTCCAGCCTGACCAGCCCCGTCACCGTGGCGCTGCTCCTGGGCGCCGTGCTGCTGACCACCAAGGTCGGCAAGCCGTCATCCCAGGCCAAGCCGATCACGATGGGCGCCGTGGGCGCGCTCGGTCTCGCCACGCTCTTCGGAGGGCTGTCGCTGCTGCTCGGCCTCTTCTCCGGCGGCGGTGCCCGGCCGACGGTGGAGTTCCTGGTCGTTGGCGTGCCCCTGCTCGGGCTGACCGCCGTCGGGCTGGTCTACCTGCTGCCTCAGGTGCTGCCGGCGCGGCCCTCCCAGGCGCCCTCTCAGGCGCCCTCTCAGGGGCAGGCGTACGGCCCGCCCGCCACGCAGCCCGCCCCGTACGGCCAACTGCCCGAGTACGGCCAGCAGTCCGGCTATGGCCAGCAGCCCGAATACGGCCAGCAGCCCGAATACGGTCAGCAGCCGGGGTACGGTCAGCAGCCGGGCAATGTCCAGCAGTCGGGGTACGGTCAGCAGCCGCCGAGTCAGGGCCCGGTGCCGTTCGGCCAGCAGCCCGACTACGGCCAGCCCGTCGAGGGGCAGCAGCCCGGCCTCGCCGCCCACCCCGACGGCACCCCGTACGGTCCTCAGGACCCCTACCAGCAGCCCCAGCCCCAGTCGCAGCCCCAGCGTCCGGCGCCGCAGCCTCGCGCCGCGCTCCCGGCCGCCCCGGCGGACAGCAGGACGGACCCGGGATACGGCGAGCCCGCCCTCCCGCCCTTCGCCCAGCAAGACCCGTCCTTCCCGCAGCCCGACCAGCAGGGTTTCGGGCAGACGGATCCCACTCAGGCGTTCCCGGCTCAGAACGACCAGCCCGCCTACGGCCGGCCCGCTCCCGTCCAAGCCGCCACCTACACGCCCTCGGAGACCCGGCCCGACAGCGGTTACCAGCCGCTGCCGGACTACCAGCCCGCGCCCGACAGCGGTTACCAGCCGCTGCCGGACTACCAGCCCGCGCCGTACGTTCCCGCGGACAGTCAGCCGAGCGTCTACGGCCAGCCGTCCCCCTACGCCCCGGCGGAGTCCCAGCCCAACCTCTACACCCCGGCCGACTCCCAGCCCGGCCTCTACACCCCGGCCGACACCAACCCCAGTGCTTACGCGGCCTCGGCAGATTCGCAGGCGAACCCCTACGCCCCGGCGTCCGGCCCCCAGCCCACCCCTTACGCGCCGCCGGCCTCCCAGCCCACTCCCTTCGCCCCGGCCGAGAGCTCCTACACCCCCTCCCAGGACAGCAGCCTCTCCACCCCCTCCCAGGGCGGCAGTCCGTACGCGCCGTCGCTGGACGGCAGCTCCTACACGTCTCAGGACAGCAGCCCCTACGTCCCGCCGATCGTGCAGCCGAACGCCTTCGACACCCCCGCCGCCCCGGCCTACACGCCCGGCGAGACCGCCCCCAGCGTGCCGTACCCCCAGCCGGAGCAGCAGGGCGGCCAGCCCTTCACCGGCTTCTCGGGCCGCGAGTACGCCGCACCCGCCTTCCAGGAGCCCGACCCGCCGGTGGACCCGCGCTCCCAGCAGTTGCACGACGCCTACCAGCAGGCCGAGACCTACCAGCACGCGGCCTCGGGCGCGTACCAGGACCTCCGGGTGCCCGACTACTCGAGCCAGCCGCAGGCCAGGCCATGGGACGACCCGTTCGGCCACCCGCAGCAGAGCCCGATGCAGCAGAGCCCGATCCAGCCCCTGGAGCAGGAGCAGGGAGGCGCTCAGGGAGGCGCACACCGGGCGGTGGACAACCGGCGGACCGGCGCGCAGCAGCAGGTTCACCAGCAGTACGCCCAGCCGGGCCCGTCACCGTCCCAGTACGGCGGCCAGCAGTACGAGCCCCAGCCGGCCCACTACGAGCCGCAGCCCTACCAGCCGCAGCCCGAGTCGCAGCCGCACCCGCAGCCGCAGTCCCAGCAGGGGCAGTCCCACCGCCAGCCCCAGCAGGGATGGGAGCCCGGCGCGGAGTCCACGGCCAGGCTCGACCAGGCGTCCTACGGCGGCGACGCGCTGGGGGAGCAGCGCCCTAGCGGGGACGACCCGATCGACCCCACCGCCATATACACCCCCAATGAGCCACGCAGGTAACGGACCGGCAAAGCGCTGCTAGAGAGAAGGTGGGCCACGGGCGGGCGTCTATACCGCCCTGGTACGGTTCCGACCGCTGACATCGTTGAACACGCCAGGTCAACGCCATGGATCCCGTGGCAGCGGGTCAGGCGCGAACATCACATGCCGAGCGCACCGGGGCGAGAGCTGGTCTTTCCCCGGATACCGGCATGCCGCTTGACGCCACATGCAACACGCGCGTGTAATTACAACCATGTTGTTACGCCTTCCCGTGGGTGGGTAATAAGGAAGGCGTCCATGGGGGGCTCCATTGCGGGCGGGCGGCAGGGAGGTGTGCAGTGACCGATCTGGTCATCGCACAGGATCAGCTTGACGCTGAAGAACTCGGATGGCAGGAACGCGCCCTGTGCGCGCAGACTGATCCGGAGGCGTTCTTCCCGGAAAAGGGCGGCTCCACCCGAGAGGCCAAGAAGGTCTGCCGATCGTGCGAAGTCCGTGCCGAGTGCCTTGAATACGCACTCGAACACGATGAGCGGTTCGGCATCTGGGGTGGGTTGTCCGAGCGGGAGCGCAGACGGATCAAGCGCCAGGCCGTCTAGGAATATAGGAACACGAGGCGAAGGGGTCACGCGGTCCGCCGCGTGGCCCCTTCGAACGTGCGCGCCCCTCTAGCGGCGGTCGTCGTAGCCGGGGTCGACGGCCTCGGGTGAGAGGCCGAGCAATGTCGCCACCTGCTCCACCACCGTGTCGTGGACCAGCGCCCCCAGCGTGTCGCGGTCGCGGGCGCGGGCTTCGAGCGGACGCCGGTAGAGCACGATCGCGGCCGGATCGGCCCCCTTGGCGGCCTGCGCCCGGCCCAGTGGGATGGGGTCGGGGCCGAGGCCCGGCCCGTCGTCGAGCTCGCTCAGCGGCGGCACGTCCTCGACCGCGAACTCCACCGCCGACAGCTGCCTGCCCCACTGGGGCCGGAGCCGGTCGACCGCGTCGAGCACCAGGTCGTCGAACCGCTCGCCGCGCGAGCGCGCGATGGGAACGTGGGACGGCGCCAGCGGGCCGCGCAGCCCGCGACCGTGACGATCACGCCGCCGTGGGCCCCGCTTCTGATTCACACGGCAAGTCTAAAGGGAGACGCCATCGGTGCATGTGGGTCCAAAGCCTGCGACAGGTGTCCGAATTGTGGCGACACGCTCGTTAAGAGCGCTCAGATAGTGGCGCCCCGCACTCTTACCAGATACGGTCCCTCCGTGAGCCCCGTCCGCCGCTGTTCCCGCACCGCTTGCAGCCAGCCTGCCGTCTTCACGCTCACGTACGTATACGCCGATTCGACCGCGGTTCTCGGCCCCCTGGCGACGTACGCGGAGCCACACTGTTACGACCTGTGCGCCGAACACGCCGAGCGGCTGACCGCTCCCCGCGGCTGGGAGGTGGTGCGCCTGCCCACGGATGGCGGCTCACCGAGCTCCGACGACCTGGAGGCGCTGGCCAACGCCGTCAGGGAGGCCGCCAGGCCCACCCCGTCCGGCGGGGGCGAGCCGGTCGGTCAGGGGGTCGAGGTCGGACGCCGGGGACACCTGCGGGTTCTCCGTTCCGCCCAGCAACATCGCGACCGGTAGGCTCGTTCCAGAACCGTAGACCACCTAGGGGCGGAGCTGGAGTGGGCGACCTCGCCAAGATCTTCAAGGCTTACGACGTTCGCGGAGTGGTGCCTGACGAGCTCGACGAGCCGACCGCCGAAGCGGTAGGGGCCGCCTTCGTGGAGGTGACCGGGGCCGCGGCGGTCGTGATCGCGCACGACATGCGCGAGTCCTCGGTGCCGCTGGCGGCGGCGTTCGTCCGCGGCGCGCGCTCGCGCGGCGCCGACGTGGTGCACGCCGGGCTGGGCTCCACCGATCTGCTCTACTACGCCAGCGGCAGCCTCGGCCTGCCCGGGGTGATGTTCACCGCCAGCCACAACCCCGCCCGCTACAACGGCATGAAGATGTGCCGCGCGGGCGCGGTGCCGATCAGCGGCGACACGGGCCTCACCCGGATCCGCGACCGCGCGGCCGAACTGCTCGGCACGGCATCCACGCCGACCGGTTCGCCCGGTGTGACTTCCGCGCCGCTCGGGTCGCTCGTCGAGCGCGACCTGCTTCCCGGCTACGGTGATCACCTGCGCACGCTGGTCGACCTGTCCGGCATCCGGCCGCTCAAGGTGGCCGTCGACGCGGGCAACGGCATGGGCGGCCTCACGGTGCCCGCCGTGTTCGAGGGTCTGCCGATCGAGGTGACCCCCCTCTACTTCGAGCTCGACGGCTCGTTCCCCAACCACGAGGCCAACCCGCTGGAGCCGGCCAACCTGCGCGACCTGCAGCGCGCCGTCCTCGGCGGCGGCGCCGACCTCGGCCTGGCCTTCGACGGCGACGCCGACCGCTGCTGGGTGATCGACGAGCGGGGCGAGTCGGTCTCGCCGTCGGCGATCACCGCGCTGGTGGCCGTGCGAGAGCTGGCCAAACACCCGGGCGCGACGATCATCCACAACCTGATCACGTCGCGGGGCGTGCCCGAGATCGTCCGCGAGCACGGCGGCGCACCGGTGCGCACGCGCGTCGGCCACTCGTTCATCAAGGCCGAGATGGCCCGCACGGGCGCGGTCTTCGGCGGCGAGCACTCGGCCCACTACTACTTCCGCGACTTCTGGTTCGCCGACTCGGGCATGCTGGCGGCGATGCACGTGCTGGCCGCCCTCGGCGAGCAGGAGCGACCGCTGTCGGAGGTGGTGGGCGCCTACTCCCGCTACCACGCCTCGGGTGAGATCAACAGCACGGTGGACGACCAGGACAAGACCCTGCTGCGGGTGCGGGACGCGTTCGGCGCCAGGGGCACGCTCGACGAGCTCGACGGGCTGACCGTGAGCGCCCCCGGCTGGTGGTTCAACCTGCGCGCGTCCAACACCGAGCCGCTGCTCAGGCTGAACGCCGAGGCGGCCGACGAGACCACGATGAAGGCGATCACGGACGAGGTCCTCGCCGTCGTTAGAAGGGTGTCAGTGTGAAGATCGACGACTGGCTGCTTGAGATCCTGGCCTGCCCGGCGTGCAAGTCGCCGCTGCGCGTGCCCGGCGAGGCCGAGGAGCTGGCCTGCACCGGCTGCGGCCTGATCTATCCGGTCAGGGACGACATCCCCGTTCTGCTCGTGGACGAGGCCAGGAAGCCGTGATCTGGGAGCCCGAGAGGCTCGACGACCAGCAACACCTGTCCGAGGGTGATCCGGGCGGCATGCTGCTCGCGGTCGCCGCGTCCGCCGCGCAGGTGCGCACCGGTCACCGCACCGCCGTCGAGGCGGGCGTGGAGCGCCTGGCCGAGTGGGGCCGCCCGCGCTCGGTCGTGGTCACCGGCATGGGCGGGTCGGCCATCGCGGGCGACATGCTGGCCGCGGTCTGCGGCAACGGGGTGCCGCTGCCTCTCATGACCGTCCGCTCCCACCGGCTGCCCGGCTGGGTCGGCGCGGCCGACCTCGTCATCGCGGTGTCCTGTTCGGGCCGCACGGAGGAGACGCTGTCGGCGGCCACGGAGGCCGTACGGCGCGGCTGCGCGCTGCTCGCGGTGGGCAGCCCCGGCTCGCCGCTGGAGTCGCTGGCCAGGCAGGCGTCCGCGATCTACGTGCCCGTGCCGGCGAGCGGGCAGCCCCGCGCCAACGTCTGGCTGCTGACGATCCCGCTCATCGTGGCCGCCGCCTCGCTCGGTCTGACCCGGGCCGACCAGGCGCTGTTCGAGAGCGTGGCCGGCGTGCTGGAGGACATCGCCCACCGGTGCCGGCCGTCCAGCGAGTCGTTCGTCAACCCCGGCAAGGCGCTGGCCACGGAGCTGGCCGAGAGCCTCCCGATGATCTGGGGCTCGTCGCCCCTCGCCGCCGTCGCCGGTTACCGGCTGGCCTGCCAGCTCAACGAGAACGCGAAGTACCCGGCCGTCTTCGGCGAGCTGCCCGAGGCCGACCACAACCAGGTGGTCGCCTTCGACGGGCCGTTCGCGCGGCGCGACATCTTCGCCGACACCCCGGCGCGCACGCTCAGGCTCGTGATGCTGCGCGACACCGACGAGCACCCTCAGGTGGCGCGGCGCCGAGAGGCGTCCGAACGGATCGCGCAGGACCGTGACGTGCCGGTCACCGAGCTCGCGGCCGAGGGCGAGCACCCGCTGGAGCGGCTCGCCTCGCTGGTCGGGCTGGGTGACTACGCCAGCACCTATCTGGCTCTCGGTTACGGCGTGGACCCGACCCCGGTGACGGCCATCGCGGAGTTGAAGGCCAGGATTTCGCAATAGGATCCCGTTCTGGGTCTTATATGCCAGCTAGGAGTGGAGACGACCGGTGAGCGCGAGCGGCGGTACCAAGGCAATCATCGCGGCCCTGTTGGCCAATCTGTCCATCGCCGCCGCCAAGTTCGTGGCCGCGTTCTTCACCGGGTCGTCCTCGATGCTGGCGGAGGGCATCCACTCCGTGGCCGACTCGGGCAACCAGTTGCTGCTGCTGATCGGTGGCAAGCGGGCACAGCGGGGGAGCACCCGCGAGCACCCGTTCGGCTACGGGCGTGAGCGCTACTTCTACGCCTTCGTGGTGGCCGTGGTGCTGTTCACGATCGGCGCGGTGTTCTCGATCTACGAAGGCGTCCACAAGCTCTCCTCCGACGAGGGGGTGGAGTCGCCCATCTGGGCGTTCGCGGTGCTGATCTTCGCGATCATCGCCGAGGCGTTCTCGTTCCGTACGGCGATCAAGGAGTCCAACTCGGTGCGCGGCTCGCAGTCGTGGGTCGCGTTCGTGCGCCGGGCCAAGTCGCCCGAGCTGCCCGTCATCCTGCTGGAGGACCTGGGGGCACTGCTCGGCCTGATCTTCGCGCTGTTCGGCGTCACGATGGCGGTCGTCACCGGCGACCCCGTGTGGGACGCCATCGGCACGCTCATGATCGGTGTGCTGCTCGCGGTGATCGCGATCATCCTGGCGATCGAGACCAAGTCGCTGCTGCTCGGCGAGAGCGCCACGCCGGAGATGGAGCGGAAGATCTGTGCGGCGCTGGAGAGCTCCGACGAGGTGGAGCGCGTGATCCACATGCGCACGCTGCACCTCGGGCCGGAGGAGCTGCTCGTCGCCGCCAAGATCGCGGTAGCCCACGACGACACGGCCGCCGAGGTGGCCAGGGGGATCGATCAGGCCGAGCGCCTCATCCGCGAGGCCGTGCCGATCGCCCGCGTCATCTACCTGGAGCCCGACCTCGACCGCTCCCGCACCAACGCCTGAGTCCCGTCCCTGGCCGCCCCGGTCACTCGTGGCCGGTGACGCAGGATCTCCCCGCGTCCGTCTGGTCGAACAGGCACCTGCCGTCCTTCTCCAGCACGATGACCTTCTTCACGGTGCCGAACTGCTTCAGCGTGGTGCTGATCATGTTCAGCACGCGGGCGTCGCCGCCCACGCCGGTGCCCTGGACGGTGCGGCAGAAGCGCAGCGTGGCGGTGCCGTTCTTGATCCTGATGGTGAAGTCGGCACCGCAGGCGGACCTGCCGCGAAGCCGGCCTGTCAGCTCGGAGTGCAGGCCCCTGGCCCGCTCGGCCGTGGTCGGGCCCGCGATCAGCTGCTGGACGGCGAACCTGGCGACGCCCCGGTGAGGCACCTTCCTGGTCACCGGCACCAGCTTGCCGGGAATGTCGAACCCCTTGGAGAAGTACACCTTCACCGTGCCCGCTGCCTGGGCGGGGGCGCCGGCCGCCTGCGCCGGGGAGAGCGCGAGCACGGAGGCCACCAACAGCTCTTTCATGCCTTCTTGGACGTCCGGCCAGGGGCGGAGGTTCGACGGTCGGGGGCGGGGCTTCCAGGGCCGGAGGCGGGGGCGGAGCCGGGGGCCCGGAGGAGCCGTAGCGCCTTCTCCTTCTCGAAGTCGAGCGCCCGGCGCGGCACCTGGATGCGCCCGATCCGTACGCCCAGCTCGCGCACGGCCGCGGCGACGGCCGGCTCGCTCAGCACGCGCAGCGCGAACGCCAGCGCCGCGGGGGAGACGTCGAACCTCTTCTCCAGGTCCACCCCCTGGGCGACGGCCGCCAGTTCGTCGGGGCCGAAGCGCCGGTGCGCGCCTTGCTCCCGGACCGGCGGGAGGAGCCCAAGGGCCTCCCGGTATCGGAGCATTCGGGGGGACATGCCCAGCCGCTGTGCGGCCTCCGTGATGCGCATTCTTACATTCTTACGTCAGGAATGGCCGCTGATGGGTGCATCCTCGTCGGGACGGCGCCTAAACTCGTCGGCGACAACGTCGTGATGCGAGGGGAACAGAATGGACTTCAAGGTCGCAGACCTTTCACTTGCCGACTTCGGCCGCAAGGAGATCCGGCTCGCCGAGCACGAGATGCCCGGCCTCATGGCGATCCGAAAGGAATACGCGGCCGCCCAGCCCCTTCGTGGCGCGAAGATCATGGGCTCCCTGCACATGACCATCCAGACCGCCGTCCTCATCGAGACGCTCGTCGCGCTCGGCGCCGAGGTCCGCTGGGTGAGCTGCAACATCTTCTCCACCCAGGACCACGCCGCCGCCGCGGCCGTCGTCGGCCCCGACGGCACCGTGGACGACCCCAAGGGCGTGCCCGTCTTCGCCTGGAAGGGCGAGACCCTCGAGGAATACTGGTGGTGCACCGAGCAGGCGCTCAGCTGGCCCGGCGGTGACGGTCCCAACATGATCCTCGACGACGGCGGCGACGCCACGCTCCTCGTCCACAAGGGCGCCGAGTACGAGAAGGCCGAGGCCGTCCCCGCCGCCTCCGCCGACGACCCGGAGGAGTGGCACGTCATCATCGACCTGCTCACCCGTACCGTCGGCGACGACAAGCGGTGGACCAGGATCGCCGAGAGCATCAAGGGCGTCACCGAGGAGACCACCACCGGCGTGCACCGCCTCTACGAGATGCACAAGAACGGCCAGCTGGCGTTCCCGGCGATCAACGTCAACGACTCGGTCACCAAGTCCAAGTTCGACAACAAGTACGGCTGCCGCCACTCGGTCATCGACGGCCTCAACCGCGCCACCGACGTGCTGATCGGCGGCAAGGTGGCCGTGATCTGCGGCTACGGCGACGTCGGCAAGGGCTGCGCCGACGCGCTGCGCGGCCAGGGCGCCCGCGTCATCGTGACCGAGATCGACCCGATCTGCGCGCTCCAGGCCGCCATGGACGGCTTCCAGGTCACCACGCTCGACGAGGTCGTCGGCATCGCCGACATCTTCGTCACCGCCACGGGCAACTTCAACATCATCACCGCCGAGCACATGGCGCGGATGAAGCACCAGGCGATCGTCTCCAACATCGGCCACTTCGACAACGAGATCGACATGGCCGGCCTGGCCAAGCTGCCCGGCGTCGTGAAGCGCACCATCAAGCCGCAGGTGGACGAGTGGGTGTTCCCCGACGGCCACTCGATCATCGTCCTCGCCGAGGGCCGCCTGATGAACCTCGGCTGCGCCACCGGTCACCCGAGCTTCGTGATGTCCAACTCGTTCACCAACCAGGTGATCGCGCAGATCGAGCTCTTCACCAAGACGGCCGAATACCCGATCGGCGTCTACACGCTGCCCAAGCACCTGGACGAGAAGGTCGCCCGGCTCCACCTCGACGCCCTCGGTGTCAAGCTCACCGAGCTCACCAAGGAGCAGGCCGCCTACATCGGCGTCCACGTCGAGGGCCCGTACAAGTCCGACCACTACCGCTACTGATCTCTTCCGGTCCGGAGGGGCGTCCTCGTGCGCCCCTCCGGCCGGCCGGCGAGGAGAGTGGATGGATCTCGCGGAGAGCGGGGAGCGGCACATCAGCTGGGCCGCCCGATCGATGCCGGTGCTGACGGCGATCGGTGAGCGGTTCGCCGTCGAGCGGCCGCTCGACGGGCTGCGGATCGCCGCCTGCCTGCACGTCACCGCCGAGACCGCCGTGCTCATGGGGGCGCTCAAGGCGGGCGGCGCCGAGATCGCGCTGGCCGCGTCCAACCCGCTGTCCACGCAGGACGACGTGGCCGAGGCGCTGCGGGGCTACGGAGTCGCCGTGCACGCGCGCGCCGGCGTCGACCGCGCCGCCTACTACCGGCACATCCACCAGGCGCTCGACCTGGGGCCCGATCTCGTCCTCGACGACGGGTGCGACCTGGTCAACACCCTGCACACCGAGCGCACCGACCTGCTCGAAGGCGTCTCGGGAGGGTGCGAGGAGACCACCACGGGGATCATCAGGCTGCGGCAGATGGCCGCGGAGAAGGCTCTGCGGTTCCCCGTCGTGGCCGTGAACGACACCCGGACGAAGCGGATGTTCGACAACCGGTACGGCACCGGGCAGTCGACGCTCGACGGCATCATGCGGGCCACCAACACCATGCTGGCCGGACGGACCGTGGTGGTGGCCGGGTTCGGGTTCTGCGGGCGGGGCGTGGCCGAACGGGCCAAGGGCCTCGGCGCGCGGGTCGTGGTGACCGAGATCGACGCGGTCAAGGCGCTCGACGCGACCCTGCAGGGCTACGAGGTGCGCCCGATGGCCGAGGCGGCCACGACGGGCGACCTGTTCATCACCGTGACGGGCAACCGCGACGTGATCAGGGCCGAGCACCTGGCCGCCATGAAGGACGGCGCGATCCTGGCCAACGCCGGGCACTTCGACGTGGAGATCGACGTTCGCGCGCTGGACGACCTGGCCGCCGAGGTCCATCGCGGCGTCCGGCCCAGCACCGACGAGTACGTCCTGGCCGACGGCCGCCGCCTGCTGCTGCTCGCCGAGGGCCGCCTGGTCAACCTCACCGCCGCCGAGGGCCATCCGGCCGCCGTCATGGACATGTCGTTCTCCGCCCAGGCCCTCGCGGTCGCCTGGCTCGCACGCGAACGCCTGGAGCTCGCGCCGGGCGTGTACGACGTGCCGGAGCAGATCGACCAGGAGGTGGCCCGGCTCAAGCTGGCCGCCACGGGCATCGGCATCGACGCGCTCACCACGGACCAGGAGGCGTACCTCCACTCCTGGCGGGTCGGCTCCTGATCCTGGCCGCACCCGCCGGAGCGTCAGAGGAGGCGGGACATGCGGCGGATCTCGGTGGCCTGGCTGACCGAGATGTCCTCAGCGATCTCCTGGACCCGGAGGTGGGACCCCTTGGTCAGCACCTCTGCCGACATCGTGATGGCGCCCCGGTGGTGCGCCGTCATCAGCCGCACGAAGAGCCGGTCGAACTCGGCCCCGGTGGCCGCCTTGAGGGCGGTGAGCTGCTCGGGCGTCGCCATCCCCGGCATGCCCTCGTGGGCGGCGTGATGGTCGGGGACCTGCTGGCCCTGGGCCTTCAGCCAGTCCGTCATCATGGCGATCTCCGGCCCCTGGACGTCGTTGATCCTGGAGGCCAGCCGCTTGACACCGTCGCTTGACGCGCGGGAGGCGGCCAGCAGGCTCATGTCCAGGGCCTGCCGGTGGTGGACGATCATGTCCCGCATGTAGCGGACGTCCGCCGCGTTGGCCACCTCGGGCGGCACGGCGGTCGCTGCCTCGCTCGGGCTGAGCGTCCTGGCCTCCTCGCCCGGCCGGCCGGGAGCGATGACGGGCGCCGTTTCGGAGGCCGTGGGGGCGGCGACGGGCGTGGCACCGCCCGTGCAAGCGCCGGCCAGGAGCAGAAAGGCGCAGGCGCCGATGGTAAGTGCGCTGCGCACCCGACCTCCTTGACTGCATGAGTCGCGAGGTTGCACTTTAGACGATCAGGTGAGGTCCAGTAAATACGGCATGTCAGTAAAATTCTTGACAGAATGATCGCTTGGCGGCGAGTGGTACGCGGAGGGATTATTTGGGCATTTATCTCACCTTTAGGACCGAGAGGAGCCGCGAGTGTTGACCTTGCGAAGGAGCCTGGTCGGCGCCGGGGCCGCCGTCATCTTACTGCTGACGGCCATGCCCGCATCGGCTGCCGACATCCCTCCGCCAGACACCGTGGTGACCAGCCCGAACGTGTCCCACGTGCTCAACATTCCGAAGCCGGCGCCCATCGCCGGGACCATCAACACCGACATCGCCTTCCAGGGCGACTACGCCTACGTCGGCAACTACGGCGGTTTCTCGATCTACGACATCCGCCACCCGAAGCAGGCCAAGCCGGTCAGCTCGGTCGTCTGCCCGGGCGGCCAGATGGACGTCAGCGTCTACGGCAACCTGCTCTTCACCGCTGTCGACAGCTCCCGCAGCGACGACTCCTGCAACAGCACGGGGCTGCCCGCGAGCAACAAGCAGGCGTGGGAGGGCGTCCGGATCTTCGACATCAGCGACAAGGCGGCGCCCAAGTACATCAAGTCGGTCGAGACCAACTGCGGCTCGCACACCCTGACCCTGGTGCCCGGCAAGGGGCTGGACCGGCTCAGGAACCTCTACGTGTACGTGTCGTCGTATTCGCCGGCTGCGAACTTCCCCGACTGCCAGCCGCCGCACGACAAGATCTCCATCATCAAGGTGCCGCTCCGCAACCCGACCGCCGCGGCCGTCGCGGCGACCCCGGTCGTCTTCCCCGACGGCGGCAACGAGACCCAGCCCGGCCTGCTGGTGCCGACCAGCGGCTGCCACGACATCACCGCCTACGCCGAGAAGAACATCGCGGCCGGCGCGTGCATGGGTGACGGCGTGCTGTTCGACATCTCCGACCGGCTGAACCCGAAGGTCACGGCCCGGATCACCGACCCGAACTTCGCCTTCTGGCACTCGGCCACGTTCAGCAACAACGCCAGGAAGGTCGTCTTCACCGACGAGCTCGGCGGCGGCGGCGCGGCCACCTGCAACGAGGCGACGGGGCCGAACCGGGGCGCCGACGCGATCTACGACATCGACCACGGCCGGCTCGTGTTCAAGAGCTACTTCAAGATCTCCCGCCACCAGGCCGACAGCGAGAACTGCGTCGCGCACAACGGCTCGCTGATCCCGGTCAAGGGCAAGGACATCATGGTCCAGGCGTGGTACATGGGCGGCGTCTCGTTCTGGGACTTCACCGACTCCGCCAACCCGAGGGAGATCGGCTACTTCGAGCGCGGTCCGCGGGCCGACGGCCAGGGCGGCGGCGTGTGGTCGGCGTACTACTACAACGGCCACGTCTACGCGGCCGACTTCCACCAGGGCCTCGACGTCCTCAAGATCAACGATCCGCTCACCGACGGCGCCGCGCGCGTGCGCAGCGACCGGCTGAACGTCCAGACCCAGGAGCGCTACCGCGGGTGGGGCTGGGGTCACGACGACTGACGGACCCGCTTGACGAGTACGGCGGAGCCCGACCGGCTCCGCCGTACTGCCTTCTGCGCTGAAAGGGAGAAATTTCCTGTCATAGTTGGGCTCCTGGTTCCATTCCCTAGCAGGAGGTCCTCTGTGGCGTCCAGAATCGGCCGTGTCCTGGCGTTGATGGGGGCCGTCTTAGCCCTCGCGGCGTCCCCCGCCTTGGCGGCGGACGACGGCAAGACGAGCCCCAACGTCAAGCGCATTGCCAACGTCCCCAAGAAGGCGCCGTTCGACGCCGGTGACGCGTACGGCACAGACCTGGCGTTCCAGGGCGACTACGCCTACCAGGGCAACTACTACGGCTTCACCGTCTACGACATCAAGAACCCGGCCAAGCCCGCGGTGGTGAGCCGCGTCTCCTGCCCCGGCGCGCAGAACGACGTCTCGGTCCGCGGCAACCTGCTCTTCCTCTCCGTGGACGAACCGCTCCGGAACGACTCCTGCAAGGGCGAGACCGGCTCCGAGGCGTCCGCGTCCTCGTGGGAGGGCATCCGGATCTTCGACATCAGCGACAAGGCGCGGCCGAAGTACATCAAGGCCGTCAAGACCGCCTGTGGCTCGCACACGCACACGCTCGTGCCGGACAAGGCGGGCAAGGCGGTCTACCTGTACGTGTCGTCGTACGGGCCGGAGGCCAAGTTCCCCGGCTGCAAGCCCCCGCACGACCGGATCTCCATCGTCAAGGTGCCCCTGGACAGGCCGACCGCGGCCAAGGTGGTCGCCACGCCGGTGCTCTTCCCCGAGGGCGGCAACGAGACGCAGGAGGGGCTGCTCCTGCCGACCAGTGGCTGCCACGACATCACGGTCTTCCCCAAGAAGAACCTCGCGGCGGGCGCCTGCATGGGTGACGGCGTGCTCATGGACATCTCCGACCGCGAGCGCCCCAAGGTGACGGCCACCGTCACCGACGAGAACTTCGCCTTCTGGCACTCGGCGACGTTCAACAACACCGGAAACAAGATCGTCTTCACCGACGAGCTCGGCGGCGGCCTCGGCGCGACCTGCACCAAGGCGGTCAGCCCGGAGCGCGGCGCGAACGCCGTCTACGACATCGAGGGTGGCCAGCTCGTCAGGAAGAGCTACTACAAGATCCCGCGCGTCCAGACGACCTCCGAGAACTGCGTGGCCCACAACGGCTCGCTGATCCCGGTCAAGGGCAGGGACATCATGGTCCAGGCGTGGTACCAGGGCGGCGTGTCGATCTGGGACTTCACCGACTCGGCCCAGCCCACGGAGATCGGCTACTTCGACCGCGGCCCGCTCCGTCCGGCGGACCTCGGCGGCTCCTGGTCGGCGTACTACTACAACGGCCACATCTACAGCAGTGACATCCAGAAGGGCCTGGACGTGCTGCGCATCTCCGACAAGCGCACCGCCCCCGCGGCCAAGGTACGGCTGAAGGTGCTGAACGCCCAGACCCAGAACGCGTTCTGACGGGGCCCGCCCCGCTCTCGACGGCAGCTCCCTCACGCGGGGGCTGCCGTCGCCCTGTCCCGGCGGAGTCGCCCTGTCCCGGCGGACGGGTCAGGCCGGAGGCGCGAAACCGCCAGGGGTCGTCCGTGGCGCCTCCTGCGCCGCCGGTTGGGGGGAGAGCGCTGGAGGCGGTGGCGCGGGGTAGGCGGAAGGCCCTGGAGGGGGCGGTGCCGGGTGGGCGTGGGGTGCGGGCGACGGTGCCGCGGGGTGGGCGTGGGG